>NZ_JBSFWT010000034.1:0-74477 GCF_053594975.1 Streptomyces sp. NPDC002537 | reverse complement strand
CGGCTTCGAGGTCCGAGACGTCCACCCGTCGCACTACGGCCGCATGTGCCCGATCGAGACGCCCGAAGGCCCGAACATCGGTCTGATCGGCTCGCGGCCGTCGGGTACCCACGGCCATTCCGGGAGCTTCGCCGCCAGCTCCTCCTCGGAGAGGAACGCGTGCCAGGCCACCTCCGAGACCTGCGGTGAGACCGCGGCATCGCAGCGGACCTCGTAGACGGCGGACCACCAGGACTGGCCCGGTGCGTCGTAGCGGAAGCGGAAGAGCGGGGTGGGGGCGGGGAGGCCGGTGACGCCGAGTTCCTCCTCGGCCTCGCGGAGGGCCGCCTCGTCGTAGGACTCGCCCGCCCCGACGACGCCGCCGACGAACATGTCGTAGTGCGAGGGGAAGACGAGCTTCTGCGCGGTACGGCGGTGGACGAAGATCCGGCCCGCCGCGTCCCGGGCCCGGACGAAGACGCAGCGGTGGCGCAGCCCCTTCGCGTAGGCCTCGCCGCGCGGGGCCCGTCCCACGACCCGGTCCTGCTCGTCGACGATGTCCAGCACCTCGTCCGCCGGTTGCGGTAGCTGATCGGTCATGGCCCCATCCAATCAGTGGGTCCGGTCAGTGGGGCTGGAGGTCGCGGACGCGGTCCGGTTCCGCGGCCCCGGACGGCATGGCCGGGTGCCGTCCGATCAGCACGATGCCGAGCACGATCGCCACCAGTCCCCCGGCCTCCCAGGCCAGCGCCCCGGGTGTCGTCCGCAGCCGGTCGCCCAGGAATCCCACGCCGCAGGCGATGCCCGCGAGGGGCTGGGCGGCGGTCAGCGCGGGCAGCGACAGCCGCAGCGGGGCCGTCTCGAAGGCGCTCTGCACCAGGACCAGCGCGGTGACGCCGAGCGCCAGCACCCCGTACGGCTGCCAGCTCACCACGAGCGAGGTCCAGCCGCCGTGGGACAGCCGCTGGCCGCTGACCCGGGTCAGGGCGTCCTGCACGCCGTAGAGCAGTCCGGCGGCCACGGCCAGCAGCGGGGCCTCCACGCTCATCCGGAGCCGTTTGGAGACCGTCGCGAGCAGCAGGGCCGTGCCCACCATCAGGCCGATGATCAGCCAGTGCCGCAGCGGGTCGGTGACGGAGTCGCCGCCGTGCGGGCGGCCCGCGACGATGAAGGCCGCGACCCCGCCGGCCAGCAGCCACAGCCCGCACCAGCCCGTGGCGCCCAGCGGCTGCCGGGTCCGCCAGCGGGAGAGGGCCATGGCGAACAGCAGGTTCGTCGCCAGCAGCGGCTCCACCAGGGAGACCTCGCCCCGCCCCAGCGCGATCGCGCCGAGGACCATGCCGGCGATCATCAGCGCGATGCCGACCAGCCATTGCGGCATCCTGACCAGGTCGAGCAGCAGCCGGATGGAGAGGAAATCGCTCATCGGTGCCCGTTGCGCGGCGCTCTGCTGGTAGACGAAGCCGATGCCCAGACAGCACGCCGCGCTCACGGCGAAGGCGAAGACCATCACGTCGCGCACCTCAAGACCATTCGGTCGTAGGGGACTTGACAGAAAAACGATAGCCGCCCTCTGGGCGGTGCGACGGTCGGGTACCCGCCTTTCGGCCGCCTATTACCCCCCGCGTTCCCCCCAATGAGGGATAGCACGCGCGCACGAAAGACGCCCGTCCGACCACCTTTAAGATCACTCTTGACTCGGACCAGTGACTACCGCTTTGCTGTGCGTGATTACCGTGCTCGACAACGACGCGGATGGCTGTGCGGACGCCTCGAACCGGCGCCCGGAGGGGACGTACGCCCGTGGAGGAAGCCCGCCGATGACTCCCCCACCCTTGGGCCGCCCCCGGAACAAGGACGGACCGGCCTTCGACCCCGCCCTGGACGACGCCGAACTCTGCTCCGCCCGTGACGCCCTGGCCCGCGGCCGCTGGACCGAGGCCCGCAACCTGCTCGCCGACACCGGTGACGACTGGGACCGCCGCGGCCACCGCCTCGTCGTCCTCGCCGAGGGCCCGGCCAGCAGCGCCTGGGCCCGGGAGTGGCAGCTCGCCGAGCCCGACAGCCCCGACGCCGCCGTCCTCCTCGCCTGCGCCACCGTCTTCCGGACGGTCCGCGGCCAGGAGATACCCGAGGTGGCCCGCGCCGCCTGTCTGACCGCCGCCCGGATGGCGCCCGCCGACCCGACCCCCTGGCTCGGCATCCTCGTCCTCGCCCGCCACACCGGCACCGACGACGAGCGGGTGCGCGCCTTCGACCAGGTGCGCGCCCGGCACCGCGACCACCATCACGCGCACCACCTGATGGCCGCCTGCCTCGCCGAGCACCAGGCCGACGACCGCGACGACCCGCTCCACGAGGTCTACGACTTCGCGTCCTGGGCCGCCGAGCAGGCCCCCGCCGACTCGCCCCTGGCCGTGCTCCCCGTCGTCGCCCACGCCGAGCGCTACCGCGTGCTGGCCCGTGCCGGGGTCGAGCCCCGCGACCCCGCGCGCTCCGGGCACTGGGCCACCCGGCGCGCCCGCCAGGTCATGAAGGCCGCCTTCGACTGGTGGCTGGAATGGGACGTCGACAATCCGGCGGACCCCGCCGGCCCGGCCGACGCCACCGCCCACCCCCGGCGCAAGGTCGACCTCAACTACCTCGCCCACGCCAAGCTGCACGAGGGCCGGCCCGCCGAGGCCGCCGCCCTGCTCACCCGCATCGGCCCGCATGCCACCCGCGCCCCCTGGTCGTACCCCGACCGGGACCCGCGCAAGGCGTTCCTGGCCGCGCGCCGCGCCGCGCTCGGCTCGGCGTAGACCGCCGCACCACCCGCACGCACGACCGCCCCGCTCATCCCCACGGGAAGGACGACTCCGCCATGCCGACGGGCACCACGAGCGAGATCAGCACGTTCAAGGGCCAGGAGAGACGGCTGCGCGCCGACCGGATAGGGCTGGCCGGGCTCCTGCTCTCCGTGGTCGCCGCCAACGCGCCGCTGATGGTGACGGCCGGTGTCATGGCCACCACCTACGGCACGATGGGCATCGTCGGCCAGCCCCTGCTCTTCGTCATCCTCGGGGTGGTGCTCACCCTCTTCAGCTTCGGCTACGCCGAGATGAGCCGCCACGTCCACAACGCCGGGGCGTTCTACGCCTACATCGCCCGCGGGCTCGGCGGCACCGCCGGGGCCGCCGCCTCCGTCGTCGCCCTGGTCGCCTACAGCGCCCTCCAGTTCGGCATCTACGGCATCTTCGGCTTCGAGGTCTCCGGGCTCCTCGACAAGCACCTGGGGGTCGGTGTCGCCTGGTGGGTGCCCGCCTTCGCCGCCGTCCTCCTCGTCGGCGTCCTCGGCTGGCTGAAGATAGACCTCAACGCCAAGGTCCTCGGCGTCCTGCTGCTGATCGAGTGCGTCATGATCGTCGTCTTCGACGTCGCGGGCCTCGGGAGCCCGGGGCCGGAGGGCGTCTCCTTCCACGCCTTCGACCCCGCGAGCCTCGGCGGCGGCGGGCTCGGCACCGCGCTGTGCTTCACCATCGCCGCGTTCGTCGGCTTCGAACAGGCCGCCGTCTACGCGGAGGAGACCAGCCGCCCGCAGGTCGTCGTCGCCCGGGTGACCTTCCTCGCCGTCGGCTTCGTCGCCCTCTTCTTCGCCGTCGGCTCCTGGGCGCTCGGCGTGGCCGCGGGCCCCGGCCGGGTCGTCGGCCTCGCCCAGGAACAGGGCCCGAACCTCCTCTTCGCCCTCACCGAGGAGCGGCTCGGCGGTGCCTTCACCGACGTCATGCACGTCTTCTACGTGACCGGCATGTTCGCCGCGATGCTCAGCTTCCACAACGTCGTCGCCCGCTACGCCTTCGCCATGGGCCGGGAGGGCCTGCTGCCCGCCGCCATGGGCCGGACGACCAAGGGCAGCGGGGCGCCCGCCCACGGCTCGCTGCTGCAGAGCGCCGTCTCCGTCCTCGCCGTGCTGCTCTGCGCGCTCACCGACGACAAGCCCGACGGCGACCCGACGGCCCCCATCGGGCGCCTGTTCACCTGGACCGGCAACGTGGGCGCCCTCGGCGTCATCGTGCTCATGGCCGCCGCGTCCGCCGCCGTCATCGCCTTCTTCGTACGGCGCGGGGCGGCCCGCGCCCAGGCGCCCCGGCTCATCGCCTCCGGCGTCGCCGGTCTCGCCCTCCTCGTCATCGCGGGCTTCGCCGTCCGGGACTTCGACGTGCTGCTCGGCTCCGACCCCGGCTCGGCCCTGCGCTGGATCCTGCCGGGCATCATCGGGGCGGCCGTCGTCGTCGGCCTCGTCTTCGGGCTCGTCCTCAAGTACGCGCGGCCCCGGGTGCACGCCGGGATCGGCCTGGGCAACGAGGCGTTCCAGCTGGAGAAGGCGGCCGCGGCCGCCGACTGAACTCCGCTCAGTCCTCCAGGTTCCTGCCCACCCGGCGCGAGACGGTGAACTCGTACAGGTCCAGCACGCCCGGGGGTTCCGCGAGGCCGGGGCCCCCGGCCCGTACCCAGGCCGCTATGTCGGCCAGCGCGTCGTCGTCGTTGACGAGCCCCAGCCACACCGGGCGGCCGCCCGCGGCGCGTCCGGCCGGGGACGGCTGAACGACCATCACATTCGCCTGGTCGCACACGTCCAGGCACTCCGAGGCCCGCACCTGTGCGGCCCCGTCCAGGGCGGCCCGCAGCCCGGCGATCTGCCCGGCGTGGTCGACGCCCGGCACCTTCCGGGGGTCGCCGCAGCAGCACCCGCGGCACACGGTGATCCGGCAGGGGGCGGGGGCGGGGCGGCGCGCGCGGTCGGAGATCATCCGGCAGATCATACGCAGCGGCCGCCGCTGCGGAGAGGAAACCCATGAACACCGGAACCGCCCTGGTCCGCCGCCCGGGTCCGCGCCTCGCCGAGGGCCTGGTCACCCACATCGAGCGCGAGCCCGTGGACACCGCGCTCGCCCTGCGGCAGTGGGAGGACTACTGCCGCGCGCTGCGCGACCACGGCTGGCGGACCGTCGAGGTACCGCCCGCGGACGACTGCCCGGACGCGGTGTTCGTCGAGGACGCCGTGGTCGTCTTCCGGGGCACCGCCCTCGTCGCCCGCTCCGGCGCGCCGTCCCGCCGCCCCGAGACCGACGGCGCCGCGCGGGCCGCCGCGGCCCTGGGGCTCGCCGTCCACCGCGTGAGCGCGCCCGGCACGCTCGACGGGGGCGACGTCCTGAAGACCGGCGACACCGTTCTCGTCGGCGAGAGCGGGCGCACCAACGCCGAGGGGATACGCCAACTGCGCGCCGTCTTCGAGCCGTTGGGCGCGCGCGTGGTGACCGTTCCGGTGCGGAAGGTGCTGCACCTGAAGTCGGCGGTCACCGCGCTGCCGGACGGCACGGTCATCGGCCGGCCGCCGCTCGTCGACGACCCGTCGGCCTTCCCCCGCTTCCTCCCCGTACCGGAGGAGCCCGGCGCGCACGTGGTGCTGCTCGGCGGGGACCGCGTCCTGCTCTCGTCGCGCGCCCCGCGGACCGCCGCCCTCCTGGCGGCGCGGGGACTGCGCCCGGTCCCGGTGGACATCGGCGAGTTCGAGAAGCTGGAGGGGTGCGTGACCTGCCTGTCGGTCCGCGTACGGGACTGACCCGGGCTACGGGCGCAGGGCCCTCATCAGCAGGTCGGCCAGGTGACCGGCGACCTGATCCGCCGTCAGGGCACCGTCGGGGCGGTACCAGTTGGCCAGGTGGTGGACGGAGCCGAAGTGGTAGTCCACCACCAGGTCCGCCGGGGTGACCGCGCTGAAGACGCCCGCGCGCTGGCCCTCCTCGACGAGGGCGCGGAAGCGCTCGTGGTAGCGGCGGCGTTCGGCGCGCACCTGCCGGTGCTTCTCGGGGCCCAGGTGGTGCATCGAGCGGAAGAAGATCTTGGTGTCGTCAAGGTTCTCGATCGTGGTGACGACGACGTCCGCGGCGGCGTCCCGCAGCCGGTGCTCCACGGGCGCGTCGGAGCCGGCGAAGGAGTCCAGGCGCTCCTGCTGGAGCCGCAGGACCCGCCCGTACACCTCATGCAGGAGGTCGTCCTTGGAGCCGAAGTAGTGGTAGAGGGCGCCCTTGGTGACGCCCGCGGCCTCGACGATCTCCTGCACGGACGTCCGGTCGTAGCCCTGGTCCGCGAAGAGCCGGGTGGCGGCGGCCAGCAGCCGTTGCGGTACAGGTCTCCCGCCGCCGTCGGTCGTTCCGGCCGTCGCCGTCCTGGTCATGCGCCGCCACCTGTCTTCCCTCGTCGTGCCCGGCCGGCCGCGTCCTCGCGCAGTTCCCGCCGGAGGATCTTGCCACTCGTCGTCTTGGGCAGGTCCGCCAGGACCCGGATCGCGCGCGGGACCTTGTACGCGGCGAGCCGCTCCCGGCAGTGCGCGATCAGCTCCGCGGGCTCGGGCCCGGTGCCGGGGCGGGCGCTGACGCAGGCCAGGACGGTCTCGCCGCGGTAGTCGTCCGGGACCCCGACGACGGCCGCCTCCCGGACGGCGGGGTGGGTGTAGAGGACGTCCTCGACCTCGCGGGGCCAGACCTTGAACCCGGCGGCGTTGATCATGTCCTTCTTGCGGTCGACCACGTACAGCCAGCCGTCGGGGTCCATGAAGCCGACGTCGCCGGTGCGCAGTTCGCCGCCGGGGAGGGCGGCGGCCGTCTCCCCGGGGCGCGCCCAGTAGCCCGGGACGACCTGCGGGCCGCTGACGACGATCTCGCCGTGCTCGCCGAACGGCACGTCCGCACCGTCCTCGTCCACGATGCGCACGAACGTGCCGGGGCCCGGCACACCGACGGCGAGGGTGCCGGAGGCCGGGTCGACGGGGGCCTCGGCGCCGGGCGGGACGGAGGCGGTGGTGGCGGTGGACTCGGTGAGGCCGTAGCCGTTGTGGAGGTACGGGCCGAAGGCGGCGCGGAACCGTTCGACGAGGGCGGGCGGCAGCGGGGCGCCCCCGGAGGAGAGCAGCCGGAACGACGCGAAGTGGTCGCGGCGGACGTCCGGGTGCGCCATGAGGGCCATGAACGCGGTCGGGGGGCCGATGGTGTAGGCGGGGCGGTGCTCCAGGAACGCGTCGAGCACGACCCCGGCGTCGAAGCGGTGGGCGAGCGCGAGCGTGCCGGAGTTGACCAGGCAGGAGCCGAGCTCGGCGACCATGCCGGTGATGTGGAAGAGCGGGGCGAGCGCGAAGTAGGTGGAGCCGTCGGGCAGTCCGGAGGCGATGCGGGCCCGCTCTGCGTTGTGGGCGATGTTGCCGTGGGTGTTGACGGCGCCCTTGGGGGCGCCGGTGGTACCCGAGGTGTAGCTGATGAGGGCGGGGTCGGCCGGCCCGAGGTCCGCCCCTGCGGGCGGCGGGGTCCCCGCGCGGGCGGCGGCGAGCAGGTCCTCGGCGCCCTCGGGCGGGGGCACGCGCCCACCGGGCAGCACCCGCGCGTCGTCACGCGTCTGGAGGCCGAACGGGCAGGCGGTGAGGGCGGTGTGCACGGCCGTCCCCGCCGTGGCGTCCCGCAGGAAGTCCGTCCAGGCGCGGTCCTGGCAGACGAGGGCGGTGGCCCCGGAGTCGGCGAGGATGTGCCGGACCTCGCCCGCCTTGTACATGGGGTTCATGGGGACGACGGTGCCGCCCGCCCTCCAGACGGCGAGGGCGGCGAGCACGAAGTGCGGGCCGTTCTGGAGCATGACGGCCGCCCGGTCGCCCCGGCGGAAGCCGCGGGCGGCGAGGTGACCGGCGAGCGCGCCGGACAGCTCGTCGGTCTCCCGGTAGGTCAGCCGCCCGTCGAAGTAGGCGAGGGCGTGCCGGTCCGGGGCGCGCCGGACGGTGGCCCGGAAGGCGTGCAGGACGGTGGGCGGCGGGGTGCCGGGGACCCGCTGGGCGGGGGTGAACCGCGCGAGCCAAGGGGCGTCCCGGCAGGCGCGGTTCATGGCATCGTCCGTGCCCTCGTTCGTGCCCTCGTTCATGGCATCGTTCGTGCCCTCGTCCACGGCATCGTTCATGTCATCCGGCCCTGGCCGGGGGCCTCTTCGAGCCTGCGCTGGAGGTGGTTCATGCCGCGCAGCCAGCGGTCGGGGTCGGTGGCGCGGGCCGCGTAGTAGTCGGCGACCTCGGGGTGCGGGAGGATCAGGAAGCGGCCCGCGGCCATGCCCTCGAACAGGGCGTCGGCGACCTGCGCGGGCTCGATGGCGGTGGGGACGAGCACGAGTTCCCCGGCCGCGCCGGTGCCGCGCAGCATGTCCGTACGGACGCCCTGCGGGCAGATGGCGTGCACGTCGATGCCGCAGTGGCGGTAGGTGAGGGAGAGCCATTCGGCGAAGGCGAAGGCGGCGTGCTTGGAGACGCTGTACGGCGCCGAACCGAGCATGGTGAGCAGCCCGGCGGCGGAGACGGTGGCGACGAACCGGCCGCTGCCGCGGTCCAGCCACTCGGGGAGCAGGTCGCGGGCGGCCCGTACGTGCGCCATGACGTTGACGTCCCAGGCGGCCTCCCACAGGTCCTCTTCGGCCTCGGGGCCGCCCGCGGGGGCGACACCGGCGTTGGCGCAGTAGATGTCGACCCGTCCGCCGAGCGCCTCGCGGGCCGCGGGGACCACCCCGGAGGCGTCCCCGGGCACCGCGGTGGCGCCGATCTCCTCGGCGACCGCGCGGGCCTTGCCGACGTCGAGGTCGTTGACCACGACGCGGGCGCCCTCGGCGGCGAATCTGCGGGCGAGCGCGGCGCCGATGCCGCCGCCCGCCCCGGTGACCACGACTCCCGCGTCCCGCACTGTGCCCACGCCCACGTCTCCCTCGCTCGGCTGCACGGGCAGACTAACCAGTCGGTATGTGACGGCGGAAGGGGGCGTCGGGCGCGGGGGGTGGGGCTGGCTCCACCCCGGGAAGGGGGGCGCACCGGATGGTGGCCGTCGCGCCCCGGAAAGGAGGGTGGCCAGGAGAGTTCCGATCGATCTCCTGGAGTGTTTCCCATGGTTTCCGCACGGCTTTCCCGCCGGTCCGCGCTCGCCCTCCCGCTGCTGGCCGCTCTGGGCGCGGCGGCGGCGGAGCGGCCCGCCGCGGCCCGGTCCGGTCCCGCCGACCCGGTGTCCGCCCTGGCCCGCGCCGCCCGTCCGCTGCGCACCACGGACCCCACGGGTGACTTGCGGGACCTGCGGCCGCTGGGTGCCATGGTGGGCGATGCCCGGGTGGTGGGGCTGGGCGAGGCCACGCACGGCTCGCACGAGTTCTTCGCCAACAAGCACCGCGTCTTCCGCTACCTCGTGGAGGAGAAGGGGTTCACCACCTTCGCCCTGGAGGCCAACTGGAGCACGGGCGTGCGGATCGACGACTACGTGGTGCACGGCAGGGGCGACATCCGGCAGATCATGCGGGAGGAGTTCCAGAACGCGTACCGCATGGAGAACAACCGCGAATACCTCGGCCTGATCGAGTGGATGCGCTCGTACAACTCCCGCCATGCGAAGAAGGTCCGGTTCATGGGGGACGACGCGGCCTACGCCGGGCCCGCGCTCTTCGACAAGGTGACCGACTACGTCCGTGCCCACCACCCCGCGCTGCTGCCCCGCTTCACCGAGCTGTACCGCATGCAGCGGCCCGCGCCCGGCACCAGTGTGGACAGTTCCATGAACGACCTCCTCGAGCGTCCGATGAGCGAGCGGCGCGCCATGGCCGACAACGCGCGCGAGGCCCTCGGCCTGCTGTCCCGGCAGCGCCCGGCCGGAAGCCGGGACGACTTCGCGTGGGCGGTGCAGCACGCGCGGGCCATCGTGCAGGCGGCGGGGATGTACGAGTTCGACCTGAACGACCCCGAGCAGGTCGCCGGCTGCATGCGCTACCGGGACGAGACGATGGCGGCCAACGTCGCCTGGTGGCAGGAGCGGACCGGCGACAGGATCCTGCTGTCCGCGCACAACGCGCATGTCTCGTACGTGACCGACGACCCGAAGAACTACCCCAAGATGCAAGGGGCGTTCCTGCGGGACCGGCTGGGCGCGCGCTATGTGAACGTCCGGCTCACCTTCGACGCGGGCTCCCTCAACGCCATGCAGGACGGGCAGCCCACCCGCGTCGTCACCGTCCCGCCGGCCGCGCCCGGCAGCAACGAGTACACGCTCGACAAGGTGCCGCACCGGAACTACGTCCTCGACATGCGGACGGCACCCGCCGCCGCGCGGGCCTGGCTGGACGTGGCACGGCCGACGCGCAACATCGGCACGGACTATCCGACGCCGGAGTATCTGACCGCGCTGGGCCGCGCGTACGACATTCTCATCCATCTCCACCGCATACGGGCGGCGGACCTCCTGGCTCCCTGAACCCCGCGCGGCACGGGAGTGTGAAACCGTGCCGTGCGGCTGGACAGGCCCCCTTGACAGCGGGACGATGCCGCGCACATCTGGCCGCACAAGGGGGACTTGCCATGCCGGGTACGCCGACGATGAGCGTGGAACCGTACTGGGAGCTGACGTTCGACGAGAACGGGGGTCCCGATCCGGCCGAACGGGACGCGCTCGTCCAAGGGCTCGCTCGACGGAACATCACCGACCTGGTGATGTTCTCGCACGGATGGAACAACAACCGGTCGACGGCGACCGCGCTGTACGACCGGTTCTTCGCCCCGTTCCCGGGCCTGCTCGCGGGGGCGGCGGGCGGCAGGCGGGTCGGGTACGCGGGGGTGATCTGGCCGTCGATGGACTTCCCCGACGAGCCGATCCCCCACCTCCCGGCCGCCGCCACAGCCTCCGGAGCGGGTCCGGCCGGGCTCGATCCGGTCACCCGGCAGGAGCTGGTCCGCGTCCTGCCGTGCGAGGCGGCGGTCGTGGACCGGCTGGCGGAGCTGCTCGCCCAACGCCCGGACGATCCGGCGCGGTTGGAGGAGTTCGTCTCGCTCGCCCGCGGGCTGGTCCCCGCGCAGCCGCCGGGGGTGACCGATCTGGGGCCGGGGCCGCTGCCTGCCATGCTCACCGCCGACCCCCGGCAGGTGTGCGGGGACTTCGCCTCGGCGCTGGCGGGCGCGGGCGCGCTGCCCGCCGAGCTGCTCGGCGGCGTCACGAGCGGTCTGAAGTGGCTGTGGCACGGCGCGTTCGAGCTGCTGCGGCAGATCTCGTACTACACGATGAAGCGGCGGGCGGGCACGGTCGGCCGGAACGGGCTCGGCCCGTTCCTCGGGCTCGTCCGCTCCGCCACCGGCCCGCGCGTGCATCTGGTCGGGCACAGCTTCGGCGCGCGCCTGGCGTCCTTCGCCCTGTCCGGGCTCCCGGACGGCGCCTCCCCGGTGGCCTCGGTGACCCTGCTGCAAGGGGCCTTCTCCCACTACGTGTTCGCACCGCGGCTGCCGTTCGCGACCGACCGCGGCGGCACGCTGAGCGGGCTCTACGACCGGGTCGACGGCCCGCTGGTGTGCTGCTATTCGAGCCATGACACGGCGCTCGGGGTGCTCTACCCGCTGGCGTCCATGGCGTCCGGCGACGACGACTCCGTGCTGGGCCTCGACGACTCCCGCTGGGGCGCGCTGGGCCACGACGGCATGCACGCCGTGGACGACTGCCCCGATCTCTCCCTCGCCGAGGCCCTCCAGGGCGCCCTCCCGTCGAGCGGCTGCGTCAACGTGGACACGTCGGCGGTCGTCTGCCACGGTGGCCCGCCGACGGGCGCGCACAGCGACATCTGCCACGAGGAACTGGCGAGGGTGGTGCTGCTGGCGGGCGGGCTGGTGCGGTGACGACGATCGCGCGAAGCGGAGCGTCCCATCCCTAAGCGATCGCTCAGCGGCGGGCGATAGGGTGGGCGTCCCGCACGCGGAGCGGCCGCGGCGGGGCCGGAGAACGGGGCTGCGGATGAGTGCGGGGGCGGAGTACGGCGAGGAGTGGGCGGACGTCACCCCGGAGGCCGCGCGGCGGCTGGTCAAGGCCGCCGTGGCCGCGTTCGCGGAGCGCGGCTACCACGCCACCACCACCCGTGACATCGCCGGCCGCGCGGGCATGAGCCCCGCCGCGCTCTACATCCACTACCGGACGAAGGAAGAGCTGCTCTACCGGATCAGCGGCGTCGGCCACCGGCTCGCGCTCGGCATCCTCCGGCGGGAGCGGGACCGCGACGGCACGCCCGCCGAGCGCCTGGCCGCCGCCGTACGGGCCTTCGTCCGCTGGCACGCCGAGCACCACACGACCGCCCGCGTGGTGCAGTACGAGCTGCAGGCGCTCGGCGAGGAGCACTACGCGGAGATCGTCGGGCTGCGCCGGGAGACGGACGCCGCGGTCCGCGCCATCGTCGAGGACGGGGTCGCGGCGGGCGACTTCGACGTCCCCGACGTGCCCGGCACCGCGCTCGCCGTCCTCTCCCTGTGCATCGACGTCGCCCGCTGGTTCAACTCCGAGGGCAAGCGCTCCCCGGACGAGGTCGGCGAGCTCTACGCCGACCTCGTCCTCCGCATGGTCGGCCACACCGGCGCCACGCCCCGCCCCTGATCCATTGACGCGCCCGGCCCGGAATCCTACGGTCTCCCATAGGAATCCATCGGCGCTGGGAGCACGCGATGAGCGATACGGGCAACGAGCAGGCCCGGAAGTCCGCCGAAGCACTGGCCTACTCGACCGGTTTCGGCAACGAGCACAGCAGCGAGGCCGTTCCCGGAGCGCTGCCGCACGGGCGGAACGCGCCGCAGCGGGCCCCGCTCGGGCTGTACGCGGAGCAGCTGAGCGGCACCGCGTTCACCGAGCCCCGGCACAGCAACCGGCGTTCGTGGCTCTACCGCGTCCGGCCCTCCGCGGCGCACCCGCCGTTCACCCGGATCGACAACGGCCACCTCGACGGCGCCCCCTTCACCGACTCCGCGCCCGACCCCAACCGGCTGCGCTGGAACCCGCTGCCCGACCCCGCCGAGGGCACCGACTTCGTCGCCGGGCTGTGGACGCTGGGCGGCAACGGCGACGCCACCCAGCGCACCGGCATGGCCGTGCACCTCTACGCGGCCAACGCCTCGATGACGGACCGCGTGTTCAGCGACGCGGACGGCGAGCTGCTCATCGTCCCCGAGCGCGGCGGGCTGCTGCTGCGCACCGAGTTCGGGCTGCTGCGCGCCGAGCCCGGCCATGTGGCGCTGATCCCGCGCGGCGTGCGGTTCCGGGTGGAGCTGCTGGACGGGTCCGCCCGCGGCTACGTCTGCGAGAACTACGGGCAGCCGTTCGTCCTCCCGGAGCTCGGGCCGATCGGCGCCAACGGGCTGGCGAACGCCCGGGACTTCCTCGCCCCGGTCGCCGCGTACGAGGACGTCGAGCGCCCGGTGGAGGTGATCAACAAGTTCTGCGGCAACCTCTGGTCGGCGACCTACGACCACTCGCCGCTGGACGTCGTGGCCTGGCACGGCAACCTCGTCCCGTACGTCTACGACCTGCGCCGCTTCAACGTCATCGGGACGATCAGCTACGACCACCCGGACCCGTCGATCTTCACCGTGCTCACCTCCCCGTCGGACACCCCGGGGCTCGCGGGCGTGGACTTCGTGGTCTTCGCGCCACGCTGGCTGGTGGGCGAGGACACCTTCCGCCCGCCGTACTTCCACCGGAACGTGATGAGCGAGTACATGGGCCTGATCGAGGGCGCGTACGACGCGAAGGCGGAGGGCTTCCTGCCGGGCGGCGGCTCGCTGCACAACATGATGTCGGCCCACGGGCCGGACCGGGAGACCTTCGACCGGGCGAGCGCGGCGGAGCTCCGGCCGCAGAAGGTGGACAACGGGCTGGCCTTCATGTTCGAGACGCGCTGGCCGATCACCACCACCGCCCGGGCCCGGACCGCGGACCACCTTCAGGTGGGTTACGACGGTGTGTGGCAAGGTCTGGAGCGCCATTACCGCCGGTGATGGTCCACCAGCCGCCGTAGCCGTAGAGCCGGAGCCATCCGTGACCACCTTCGCCCCCGACTCCGTCGCGCTCAACCGGAAGCTGCCGCTCTGGTATCAGGTGTCGCAGTCGCTGCGTGCCTCGATACTCGGGCGCAGCGCCGGTGCGCCGCTGCGGCTGCCCACCGAGGACGCCCTCGCCGCGCACTACGGCGTGAGCGTCCTCACCATGCGGCAGGCGCTCAAGGAGCTGGAGGCGGAGGGGCTGATCAGCAGGCACCGGCGGCGCGGCACGTTCATCGAGCCGAGCGCCCGGCGGGGTTCCCCGGTGCGGCTGCTCGGCTCGGTCGACGCCATCGTGGCCCAGCAGTCGGGCGAGCGGACGGAGATCCTGGCGCACGGCCCCACGAAGGTGCCGGGCGAACTGGCGGAGCACTTCCCGGACCTGGACGAGGCGGTCGCCTTCCGGCGGCTGCGCTGCGACGAGCACACGGGCGAGCCCACCAACTGGGCGGAGAACCTGGTGCGCCCCGAACTCGCCGGGCGCGTCGACCTGGCCGATCTCGCCCGCTGGCCGATGACCAAGGTGCTGCGCGATGTGGTGGGCGTGCGCATCAGCCGCATCACGGACCATGTCGAGGCACGCCTGGCGGACCCGGAGACGGCGCGGCTGCTCCAAGTGCCGCTGCTCAGCCCGATCCTGCACTGCACGGGGGTCACCTACGACGAGGACGGCCGGGTGGTGGACGTGGCCCGGATCCACTACCGGGGCGACCGCTTCTCCTTCACGGTGACGATGGACGCGCGCTGACCCCCTAAACACGGGGAGAACCGCCGGTCAGCGCGTATCCCACGTCCTGTGCGGGCACGTATCCGGCAGGGGCTGGCCGAAAAGTGCGGGTGGGAGGTCGGACGGTGAACAACTGGCAGGAACGAGCCGGGCGGTGGGGCACGCTGCCGGTCGCGGCGGCGGTACTGACCGGGACCGTGGCGCTGTACATCGCGCTCGTCGCTTTCGGCAACATGACGGACTTCGACACGAACCGGGAGTTCGTCCGGCACGTCATGGCGATGGACACGACGTTCAAGGACGACGACCTGATGTGGCGGGCCGTCACGGATCACGCGCTCCAGGACATCGTCTATGTCGCGATCATCATCTGGGAGACGCTCGCCGCACTGGTGCTGATCGCGGGAACCGTGCTGTGGCTGCGCGGGCGCCCGGACCGCCGGGCGGCCCGGCGGGTCAGCACGCTGGGCCTGGTGATGCTCATGCTGCTGTTCGGGGCGGGCTTCATCGCCGTCGGCGGCGAGTGGTTCGCCATGTGGCAGTCGGCCAAGTGGAACGGCCTCCAGGCCGCCACGCGCATCGTGGCCCTGGCGACTCTGGCACTCCTGGTGATCCAGTTGCCGGGAAGGGAGCGGGGCGAGAAGTAGCGGGGGTGCCCTGGCCGCCGGCCGGGTTCTCAGGCGCCCGGAAAGACCACCAGGGTCCGCCCGCCCCGCCCGGCCGTCATGTCGGCGAACGCCTCCGGGATGCCGTCGAGCCCGATGCGCCCGGTGACCATGGCGGACAGGTCGAACCGGCCCGCGCGGACGTGTCCGGCGATGACGGGGAGGTCCTTCGCGGGGTCGCTGTTGCCGTACACGCAGCCGGAGAGCGTCCGGCCGAAGTGGAAGAGCTCCAGCGCGGTGAAGGTCACCCGCTGGTCCTTGCCGCCGATGCCGACGACCGTGGTGCGGCCGCCCCGGCGGGTGGACGACCAGGCGGTGCGGATGGCGTCGGCGCGGCCCGCGCACTCGACGGCCACGTCCGCGCCGTGGCCGCCGGTGAGCGCGCGGACGCGCTTGGCGGTGGTGTCGTCGGCGACGAGGAAGTCGGTGGCACCGGCGGCACGGGCCAGTTCCTCCTTCTCCGGTGACACGTCGACGGCGACGATCGTCCCGGCGCCGGCGATCCGCGCCGACTGGAGGGCGGCCAGGCCCACTCCGCCGATGCCGTGGACGGCGACGGACTCGCCGGTGCGGACCCGCGCGGAGTGGTGCACCGCGCCGTAGCCGGTGAGCACAGCGCAGCCCAGCAGCGCCGCCTCCGCCAGGGGCACGCCGTCCGGGAGCGGCAGGGCGGCGCTCGCCGCGACGACGGTCTCCTCGGCGAAGACGGCGGTGCCCAGACCGGGGTAGAGGGCGGTGCCGTCGTCGGTGAGCGTGGCGTACGGCACGGTGGCCGAGGCGCCCGTGCCCGCGCACAGCCAGGGTTCGCCGAGCCCGCAGAAGTGACAGCCGCCGCAGGAGGGCGCCCAGTTGAGCACGACCCGGTCGCCGGGCGCCACCTGGGTGACGCCCTCGCCGACGGCGGTGACGGTGCCCGCGCCCTCGTGCCCCAGGACGGCGGGCACCGGCTGGCGCAGGGTGCCGTCGGAGAGCGAGAGGTCCGAGTGGCAGACCCCGGCGGCGGCGAGCCTGATCCGCACCTGCCCGGGACCGGGCGCGGGCAGCTCGATCCCGGCGATCCGGAGCGGGGCGCCCACGGCGGGCAGTACGGCGGCGCGGACCATGGTCGGTCCTTCCTCTGCGGGGGTGGCGGGCCGGTCCCGGCTGGAACCGGGCCGGAACCGGGCTAGAACTGGAGCGACTTGGTCTGGAGGTACTCCGCCAGGCCGTGCGGGCCCAGTTCGCGGCCGACGCCCGACTGCTTGTAACCGCCGAAGGGGGCGAGGATGTTGAAGCCGCCGCCGTTGATCTCGACCTGCCCGGCCTCCAGCCGCCGTCCGAACGCGGCGGCCGTACTCTCATCGGCCGCCCAGACGGCCGCGGCCAGGCCGTAGACCGTGCCGTTGGCGATGCGCAGGGCCTCGTCCTCGTCCCGGTACTTGATGACGGAGATCACCGGGCCGAAGATCTCCTCCTGGGCGATCGTCATCTCCGGGGTGACGTCGGCGAAGACCGTCGGGCGGACGAAGTAGCCCTTCTCCCGGCCCTCCGGCGCCGCGGAGCCGCCGACGACCAGGCGGGCGCCCTCCTCGACGCCCTTGTCGATGTAGCCGCGGACCCGGGCGTGCTGCTTGGCGTTGACGAGCGGGCCGACGCGGACCTCGGGGTCGGTGGGGTCGCCGGGCGCGAACGAGGCGACCGCGGCGGCCGCGAGGGAGACCGCCTCCTCGTACTGGTCGGCGTGCACGAGCAGCCGGGTCAGGGCGTTGCAGGACTGGCCGGTGTTGCGGCACACGTCGGCCACGTTGGCGGCGACGGCCTTCGCCAGGTCGGCGCCGGGGAGGACGACGTTGGCCGACTTGCCGCCCAGTTCGAGGGCCAGGCGCTTGACCGAGCCGCCCGCGATCGCGCCGATCCGCTTGCCGACGGCGGTCGAACCGGTGAAGGAGACCAGGTCGACGCCCGGGTGCTCGGCGAGCGCCTGGCCGGCGACCGGGCCCAGGCCGGTGACGAGGTTGAAGACGCCCGCCGGGACCTCCGCCGCGGCCACGCACTCCGCGAACAGCTGCGCGGTGAGCGGGGTGTCCTCGGCGGGCTTGAGGACGACCGTGCACCCGGCCACCAGCGCGGGCGCCACCTTGTTCACGATCTGGTGCAGCGGATAGTTCCAGGGCGTGATCGCGCCGACGACACCGACCGGCTCGTGGAACACCGTGGAGTTGCCGATCCGCTCCTCGAACGGGTATGTGGCCGCGAGCTCCGCGTACGAGCCGGAGACGGCGATCGGCACCCCGGTCTGCACACGCCGGGCGAAGCCGACGGGCGCGCCGAGCTCGGCGGTGATGGTGGCCACGAACTCGTCCTGCCGGGCGACGAGCCGGTCGCG
The DNA here is from genome assembly GCF_053594975.1 of Streptomyces sp. NPDC002537. NCBI lineage: Bacteria > Bacillati > Actinomycetota > Actinomycetes > Kitasatosporales > Streptomycetaceae > Streptomyces > Streptomyces sp. NPDC002537. The sequence goes on along the minus strand of NZ_JBSFWT010000034.1, from coordinate 56,865 downwards.
CAGCGCGGCGACGTACTCGCCCCGGCGCGCGGGCGGGGTGGCCGCCCAGCCGGGCAGCGCGGCACGGGCCGCGGCCACCGCGGCGTCGACGTCCTCGGCGGAACCGGCGGGCACGCTGCCGATGACCTGCTCGTCGGCCGGGTTGAGGACCTCGATCGTGCCCGTCCCGGCAGCGGGCCGCCAGCTGCCGTCGATGTACATGCCGTCGTGCGCGATCACGGGCCATCTCCCTGCGGTGTCGGTGCCTCGGCGCGGATACGGACCCTCCGGATCCGCCACCGCCCCTACCTGCCGCCCCAACCTAACGCCGGGGGTCGCGGGTCACCAGAGGCCCCCCGGCCGACCTGTCACCAGCTGAAGCGGCTCACCGACTCCGCCACGCACACCGGCTTCGCGCCGCCCTCGCGCTCGACCGTCACCACGGTGGTGAGCTGGACGCCGCCCTCGACCTCCGCCACCCCGGTGACGGTCGCCCGCGCCCGCAGCCGGGAGCCGACCGGGACGGGGGCGGGGAAACGGACCTTGTTCAGGCCGTAGTTGATGCCCATCGTCACACCGTCCACCCGCATCAGCATCGGCACCAGGGACGGCAGCAGCGACAGGGTGAGGTAGCCGTGCGCGATGGTCGTCCCGAACGGGCCCGCCGCCGCGCGCTCCGGGTCCACGTGGATCCACTGGTGGTCCCCGGTGGCCTCCGCGAAGAGGTCGATCCGCTTCTGGTCCACTTCCAGCCAGTCGCTCGGTCCGAGCTCCTCGCCGACCGCCGACCGCAGTTCGTCGAGCGAGGAGAAGATCCGGGGCTCCGCCGTACCGCTCATACCGCTGCCTCCCAAGGCTTCTAAGCGCTTGCTCAGGATGGTACGCCCGGCGGTGCCGTAAGGTCGGGCCCGTGCCGCAGATTTGCCAGAACGTCCAAGAGCTCACCGTCGGACAGCTGTCCGCGCGCAGCGGTGCCGCCGTCTCCGCCCTGCACTTCTACGAGTCCAAGGGCCTGATCGGCAGCCGCCGCACCTCGGGCAACCAGCGCCGCTACGACCGTGACGCGCTGCGCCGCGTCGCCTTCATCCGGGCCGCGCAGCGCGTCGGCATCCCGCTGGCCACCGTCCGGGAGGCGCTCGCCGAGCTGCCCGACGGGCGGACGCCCAACCGGGAGGACTGGGCGCGGCTTTCGGAGCTGTGGCGAGCGGAGCTCGACCAGCGGATCGAGCAGCTCGCGCGGCTGCGGGACCACTTGGACGACTGCATCGGGTGCGGGTGCCTCTCCCTGAAGAGCTGCGTCCTGTCCAACCCGGACGACGCCATAGGAAAGGTCATCACCGGCTCCCGTCTCCTGGGCGAGCGCCGCGCGTCGGACGGCTGAGCGCTTCGCCGGAAGTCCGGTACGTCGTCTGCGGGTGCGTCGTGGCTGGTCGCGCCTACGCGGCAGAGCCGCAGATCGACGCTTCCCCGCGCCCCTTCGGGGCGCTGCCGAATCGCACCGGACTTCGCCAAGCCCGCTCAGCCCGCCCTCACCACACCGACGGCCGGCGGCCGGCCCACGGCCTGGCCGATTCCAGCTGCGCCGACAGGGAGATCAGCGTCGCCTCGTCCCCGTACCGCCCGGCGAGCTGGACGCCGATCGGCAGCCCCGCCGCGGTCCAGTGCAGCGGCACGCTCACCGCGGGCTGCCCCGTCGCGTTGTACAGCGGGGTGAACGGCGTGAAGGGGACCACGCCCGCGAACTCCGCCGCCGGGTCGGCGTCGTTGCGCAGCGCCCCCACCGGCAGCGGCGGCTGGGCGAGGGTCGGGGTGAGGAGCACGTCGTAGCCGGTGCCGGGCGGCTGGAGCCCGTCGGCGACCAGCTGCGTCACCTTCCGCAGGCCGTACAGCGCGCGGGCGAACTCCGGCCCGCCCACCCGCTCGCCCTGCCCGCGCAGATGGCGGGTGAGCGGCCGCAGCAGCTCCTCGCGGCCCTCCGGCACCGGGGCGAGCGTCGCGACCACCTTCCACAGGGCGACGAACGCCTCGCCGAGGGCGGGGTCGGCGGGCAGCGCCAGCTCCTCCACCTCGTGACCGAGCTCCCGCAGCAGCGCCGCCGCCGCGTCGGCCGCCGCCTCGCACTCGGGGTGCACCTCCACCCCCGGCACCGGGGTGCCCGTGAGCCGGACCACCCGGAGCGGCCGCGGCGCGCGGCGCGCGTGGTCCGCGAAGGTCTCGCCCGGCGGCAGCGGGGGCGCGGTGTACGGGTCGCCGGACTCCGGGCCCGCGAACAGGTCGAGAAGGGCCGCCGCGTCGGCGACCGTACGGGCCAGCGGCCCCGCGGTGATGAGCCCGGTGACGTCGTGCAGGACGGGACCGGAGCTCACTCTGCCCCGGCTGGGCTTGATCCCGAAGAGCCCGCACACCGAGGCCGGGATGCGGATGGAGCCGCCGCCGTCGCTGGCGTGCGCGAGCGGCGCGAGCCCGGCGGCCACCGCGGCGGCCGCCCCGCCGCTCGAACCGCCCGCCGACCGCGCGAGGTCCCACGGGGTGCGGGCGGGCGGCGCGATGTCGTTCTCCGTGTGCGGAGGCAGCCCGAACTCGGGGGTGTTGGTCTTGCCCAGCAGGATCGTGCCCGCCCTGCACAGCCGGGTGACCACGTGGTCGTCCACGGCCGGTATATGGTCCGTCAGCGCGGCCGACCCCATCGTGCAGCGCACGCCCGCCACGAAGTTGAGGTCCTTCACCGGCACCGGCACGCCGTGCAGCGGGGGCAGCACGCGGCCCTCCCGGCGCGCGGCCGCCGCTTCGCTCTCGGCGTCGGCCGCCTGTTTGCGGGCGACCTCGGGGGTGACGGTGATGAACGCGCCCACCGAGGCGTCCAGCCGGTCGATGCGCTCCAGATAATGCTCGGTCAGCTCGACGGGCGACACCCGCCCCGCCCGTACGGCCTCGCCCTGCTCCAGTGCGGTCAGATCGTGCAGCTGTGCCATGCCGTCCGCCTTCTCGTCGTCCGGAAGAGCCGTGTGCGCCGCATCCTCGCACCGCGGACGGCCGTCGGTCACCACCCCCTGCTCCAACGGTCAGACGGCCGCGTACCGTTCCTCGAACGCGCGGCGGCGCGCGGCGGCCAGCGCCGCGGCAGTGAGCACGGGCACCGGCACGACGATGCCGCAGTCCGTGCAGACGGGCCCCTCGGAGGGGTAGCGCGCCAGGTCGGAACGCCATTCGAGCCGCTCCTGGCAGCAGACCGGGCAGGCGTCCCCGGGGCCCGCCTCCATCGCGGCGATCACCCGGCGCAGGACATCGGCGAGGCGCGGTGCCGGGTACGCCGTGGGGCTCACACAGGGCACGACGTCACAGCCGCCCCAGGTGTTGCGGTGCCAGTCGTCGACCGTGCTCGGCTGGCGGATTCCGTCGTGCTTCTCGCGCTTGCGGCGGTCGGCGAACGACGCCTCGTAGGCCAGCCAGACCGCGCGGGCCTCCTCCAGTTCGGTCAGTGCGGCGATCAGCCGGGCCGGGTCGGGCGCACGGTCGTCCGGGGCGAGCCCGGCCAGCCCGCACAGGTGGTGCCAGGTCGCCCGGTGCCCGTACGGGGCAAAGCGTTCGAGGCATTTGCGCAGGGATGTCCGTCGCAAGGCGATGGTATTCCGTGGATTGCGCACCTCTCGTGCGAGTGCTCTGAAACCTGCCACTGCATCCCACCTCCGACAGCGCGGACTCGGATCGACATGGAAGGGACGTATCGCGCGGCGATTCGGATCCCTCCGGATCCCCCGGGCGCTCGACGTCACGATTCCGCTTCTGCTACCCCGAAGTCACGGACGGATGTGGGACAGGTGGGAATTTGCGCCAGTCCCGGCCGGGCGAGCGGGCGGGAGCGGAGCGACCGACGGATCGGGGAGGACGGTCCCGTGACCACCGACGCACCCCTGCCGGCCGGCCTCCTGCCCTGGTCCGTGCCCCCGCTGCGGACGGGCCGGGCCTGGGTGACGGCGCCCGGCACCACGTCGCCGCGGGCACGTCGGGCCGCGCTCGCCGGGGCCACGGCGGAGGACCGCACCATGCTCTTCCGTCAGGACGTGTGGGAGAAAGGGGTCGCGCTCGGCCGCCGCGCGCTGCGGCCGCACACCCGGGGCGCGCGGTGCGCCCTCACACCGGGCGAACGCCCCCGGCCATACATACGGTCCGCCCGGGAGCCCGGCGTACGGCCCGGCCGAGGAGGCGCTGCTACTGGGGAGGACGACCGGATCGCACCGGCGCCGACGAGCGGCTGCCGGCGAGCTGGTTCGCGGTGCGCACGGAACCACTGGAGGCCCTGCGGCCCGTCGGCCGACCGCCGCGGTGGACGTCCGAGCCGCTGGAACCGGTCACGGTGCCGCCCCTGCCGGCGGAGCTGGACGCTCGGCGCCCGGCCTCCGTGCTGGACCATCAGGAGGAGCGGCCGGAGGGTCGGTTCGCACTGCTGTGAGCCCGACGGCCAAGGGCACCGCGTCCGGCGGCGCCGGGATGGTCGGCGGTACTGCCGGCGGTCTTCGTGCCGCTGCCGGTGCGGCGCTACGGGCGCGCCGCGTAAGACGCCTCAGCCCCGCCCGAACACGCCGGTGACACGACTCCGCCGCGTGGGGGCGAGCCCCCACGCGGCGTACGTGATGCACTGCGGGAAGGGGCGGGGCTGGGGAAAGAAACCCCGCTCAGGGTACGGGCGACGCGATCCGGGCCGGGGTCCGCGTCAGTCGTGGTTGCCGAAGAGGGAGCGGCGCAGCCGCTTGAGCGGGGCCAGCAGCGAGACCTTGGCCGTCCTGCTCTGCTTGACGGTCACGCGGTCACGCGCCGTCAGCTCACGCATCAGCAGGGTCGCGCCCTCGACCTCCCCCTGGGGCAGGGCGGGTCCGCCCAGCACCGCGAGATGGCGGTCGAGGCGCGCACTGGTCGCGCCACTGTTACAGCTGATGGCAGGCACTCGTGCCCTGCCGCGCATTGCTATCTGATCCATCGAAGACTCCCCACCCGTACGAGGCACCCGGCCCAGGCAGAGTAACCCTACCGCCCCTTTCCGTCACCCGCGCATCGGCAGGCCGTATTCACCACCGAGTCAAGGGCGTTGACGAACCTGGCGTGAACCTGCCGTCACCGGCTGCGAGTTGGCGGACGCCGAACAGGGCGGAACGGGGGGCAATCACGCTCCGTTGCGGTACATTCACCCCGAATTGCTCTCTTGCGGGAGGGGGCCCGTCGATGAGCGGGAATTCCGGGACCGGGCAGGACGGCCGGGGCGAGCGGGTGGTGGCGGGCCGGTACCGGCTGCTGGACCGGCTGGGCCAGGGCGGTATGGGCGTGGTGTGGCGGGCCAGGGACGAGGTGCTGGACCGCGAGGTGGCGGTGAAGGAGGTGCGGGCGCCCGCCGGGCTGCTCGACCACGAGGTGCGGCAGCTCTACGCCCGGCTGGAGCACGAGGGCCGGGCCGCGGCCCGCGTGTCGCACCCCAATGTCATCGGCGTCCACGACGTGGCCACGGAGGACGGCCACCCGTGGATCGTCATGGAGCTGATCCGGGGCCTCTCCTTCGCCGAAGTATTGGAAGCACAGGGCGCGGTCGCGCCCGCGCGCGCCGCACACATCGGCGCGGAGACGACCGCCGCACTCCGGGCCGCGCACCGGGTGGGGGTGCTGCACCGCGATGTCAAACCGGGCAACGTCCTGCTGGCCGATGACGGCCGGGTGGTGCTCACCGACTTCGGGATAGCCACGGTCGCGGGCAGTTCGGCGCTGACGCGGACCGGCGAGCTGGTGGGCTCGCCCGAATACCTGGCCCCGGAGCGGGCGGTCGGACGGCCGCCCGGACCCGAGTCGGACCTGTGGTCGCTCGGGGTCATGCTCTACGCGGCGGTGGAGGGCTTCTCCCCGTTCCGCCAGGACACCCCGCTCGGCACGATCCGGGCCGTGGTGGACCAGGAGCTCCCGCCGCCGCGCGCCGCGGGCGCGCTCGCCCCCGTACTGGAAGGACTGCTGCGGAAGGACCCGGCGCGGCGGCTCGGCGCGGCGGAGGCGGAGCGGATGCTGCGCGCGGTCGCGGCGGGCGGGACGCCGTCCGCCGACCGCGCGCCGACGGTTCCCGTGCACCCCGCCGCCGCGGACCCGCGGGCGGCGGCCGCCCCCGGCACGCCCCCGCCGGGCTTCGGCCCCGCGCCCGGCGGTCCCGGATCCGGCGGTCTCCCGCCCGGCGGCCCGGCACCCGGGCCGGAGCCCGGGCCCGGGGGGAACGGCCGGCGGACCGCCGTCGTGCTCGTGGCCGCTGTACTGGTCGCCGCGCTGCTGGTGGGCGGCCTGGTGTGGGCGCTCACCCGCGGTGGCGGGGACTCCGGCGGGACGGCGGCGGGCGGCGGCGCCTCCTCGCCGGGCGGCAAGGACGCCGGCGCGCCGCCGACCGCCGCCGCCGCCGGGAGCCCCGGCGCCTCGCCCGGCACCTCCGCCGACTACGGGATCCGGGTGGCGGTCGTCGCCCAGCGCGACCAGTACACCGGCACCTGCCCGCCCCCGGCGGCGGCCGCGCCGTCGTTCCGGGCGGCCGTCGCCGTGGGGCGCACCCCGGTGGACGTCGTCTACCGCTGGGTGACGGGCAGCGGCAAGGTCACGGACGGCGGCTGGCGGACCCTGCACTTCACCTCGGCGCGGACGCAGACGGTCGGTCATGTGGAGTCGGACCGCGCCCCGTCCGACGCGGGCGACGACTGGATCGCGGTCGAGGTGAAGAGCCCGCAGCGGCTGACCTCCTCCCATGTCTCGTTCACGGTGCGCTGTGGCGGGTACCCGACGGGCGGCACGTCCTCGCCGCCCGCCTCCTCGGGCCCGTCGGCGACGCCGGGCCGGTCGCCCTCGGAGGGAGCGACCCACGGCGGCGGCACCTACGGTGGCGCGTACGGCGGTGCGTACGGCCGAGGACCAGGTGGATCAAGTGGATCCGGTGGATCAGGTGGCTGACGAGAAGACCGGCAGATAGCCGCCGGACTGGCCCGCGGCGGTCGGGTGGTACGACTCGTCGACGGGGAAGGTGACGCTGTGCAGCCACGGGTCGCCGGAGCAGATCTCGTGGCCGCCGAAGGTGGTGTTGACGTCGGCGTAGGCGAAGCCGTGGTCGGCGGCGCGCTTGGCGATGACCGAGTCGATGTCGTCGGCCGCGTCGTTGATGGCGGATCTCTTGGTCTCGCTGAGCCCGGTGATACAGCTGCCGCCGAGTTGGTAGAAGCGTGGGTAGCCGAGCACGACGACCCGCGCGGCGGGGGCCTTGGCGCTGATCGCCGAGTAGACCTGGTCCAGTTGGCCGGGCAGCGTGTCGTGGATGTAGGAGCGGGCCTGGGCGATCCGGTCCAGGCAGCCGCTGTCGTCGCTGAAGACGCAGGTGCTCATGGTGTCCGAGAACCCGGCGTCGTTGCCGCCGATGGTGATGCTCACGAGCCCGGTGGCGGAGTTCAGCGGCGCGAGCTGGCTGCTGAGGACATCACCCGTACGAGCGCCCGAGCAGGCGGTGAAGGCGAAGCTCCCGGGGGTGTGCGCGGCGGCCCACAGGGCGGGATACGCCCTGGTGCTGCGCTTGCAGTCGCCGCTGCCGGAGTCGTAGCTCCCCGCCCCGACTCCCGCCGAATAGGAGTCGCCGAGGGCCACATAGCCGGTCGGCGCGGTCTTCCCGGCGGCCTGGGCGGGGCCGGCGCCGAGCAGCGCGAGCGTGGCGGTGAGCACCGCCGCGGAAACGGAACCCACCACTCTGGAAAGCTTCATGGACCCTCCTTTACCAGGGGCGCTTCTACCTCGTGGTAGCAGTCACCCGTGCGTGTTGGAAGTGTCCATGCCAAAAACAGTGGATGGGTGAACGTTTGACGAGTGCTCGGTGGAGATCTTCTGACGGATCGACAGATTCCGTTGAGATGCCGCCTGACGGAAAGGCTCCGGTTCGCTCCCCTATGGCGTAACCGGAGTCTGTTTGCACGGCCTTCACATCTTGACGTGCCTCCGCCGATTGCGCGACATTGAAACTTGGCATCCGGCGCTTCGGGGGGCTAAGTCGCCAATGCAGAGCTTCACTGATCCCACCGGTCTCACTGATCCAACTGGTCCAACGGGCGTGAGCGAGCTGACCGATCTGTCTGAGCTTTCCGAACCTCCTGAGCCCGCCGGGCCCGCCCGGCAGGCCGATCCCTCCGGGGCGGCCGGGGACTCCCTCCCCATGATCGCGGGGGCCGCCACGGCCATCGCGGGGGTGGGCGCCGCGCTCGCGCTCGCCGACATCGGCTCGCCGCTGCGCGCGCCCTTCACGCTGTTCTTCCTGATAGTCGCGCCCGCATGTGCCGTCGGGGCCGCGCTGCGCGACCTCGACCCGCTCAGCCGGTCCGTGGTGGCGGCGGGCGGTGCCGTCGCGATCGACCTGCTGGTCGCGCAGACCATGCTCGCGCTGCACACCTGGACAGTGCGGGGTGGCGTCGCCGCCGTCGCGGCCGTCAGCCTCCTCCTGTTCCTGCTGGCACACGCGCGGCGCCGCCGGGGCCGCGCGGCGAAAAGTCGGGCTTCCTGACGTGGACATCAGCGTGTACCGGCCCGGCGAGCTCACCGCAGCCGACCGGGCGGCCTGGTCCGCCCTCCAGGTGCGGGCCTTCGAGGACGGCTCGCCGCAGCTCGCGAATCCGTTCCTCTCACCGGAGTTCGCCCTCGCCGTCGGCCGCTGCCGGCACGGGGTCCGGATCGCGGTGATCCGGGAGGAGGGCGAGCCCGTGGCCTTCTTCCCGTACCAGCGGTCGCCGCTGGGGGTGGGCCGGGCCATCGGCCTCGGCGTCTCGGACGCCCAGGGGCTGATCCACCGGCCCGGATTCCAGTGGGACGCACGGGAGTTGCTGCTCGCCTGCGGGCTCTCGGTGTGGGAGTTCGACCACCTGGTGGAGGGTCAGAAACCCTTCGAGGTGGGCGCCTCCGGCTCGTACGGCTCGCCCGTGGTCGACGTGGAGCAGGGCTTCGACTCCTATCTGGCGGCACTGCGCAAGCAGTCGCCGAAGTTCACCCGCACCACCCTCGCCAAGGAACGCCGCCTGGGCAGGGACGTCGGCGAGGTGCGCTACGTGCACGACGAGCGCGATCCGGCCGTGCTGCGCACGCTGGTCTCCTGGAAGTCCGCGCAGTACCGAAGAACGGGGCGCAGCGACCGCTTCGCGCGGCCCTGGATCGCCCATCTCGTGGACCAGCTCTTCCACACCCGCGGCGAGTCCTTCGCCGGGCTGCTTTCGGTGCTCTACGCCGGCGGCCGCCCGCTCGCGGCGCACTTCGGACTGTGCTCCGGACCGGTGCTCTCGTGCTGGTTCCCGGCGTACGACCCGGCGTTCGCGAAGTACTCGCCGGGCCTGGTGCTGCATCTGCGGATGGCGGAGGGGGCGGCCGCCGCGGGCATGGCCTATCTGGATCTGGGGCGCGGTGACAAGGCGTACAAGAACTCCCTGAAGACGCGCGAACTCGGCGTCTCCGAAGGGTGGGTGACGCGTCATCACCCCGTGGCTCTGGGCCACCGGGCGCGGCGGGCGCCGGTACGGGCGCTGCGCAAGACGGTGCTGGCCCGGCCGGAGCTCTTCGAGCGTGCGGACCGACTGCTCAAGCGGATGGGGCGGTTTCGGGCGGGCGGCTGATCCGGGTACGCGCCCACGAGTGCGCCGTCGACGGCGCACAGCGTCAACCGGACGTGTGAACCGGGCGCAAAAAACACCCAAAGGAGGAGTCACCGCCCCAGCTCTTGCCATACAGTCTCAAGCATCAATACCGTCGTACATCCACCCGCATCGGCCCATCGGTTACAGCGGTTCAAGGGGAGGGCTCAAGCGCCGCGGTGGTTCCGTGCGGGGCGCGGTGGGGGGTGCCGCGTTTCGGCAGTCACGGTCGGTCGGCCACGGGCCGCGCGACCGGTATTCATTGTCAACTCACCTTTCCCGTAAGGCATTTGACGTCGCATCGGGCGGGGCGAGTACCCCCTTTTCGCACCGGACAAGTCAGCGGGCCGCCGGGGGGCGGCCCACCGGACGAGAGGGAAATCCGACTGATGAGTTCTTTCCTTCGCCCTGCGACAGATCAGGAACCGGCGCCGGCGAGTCATTACCGCCCGGTCACCTCGCACTTCGCCATAGCTCCGCCGGTGAGCGTCGTCATCCCGGCCATGAACGAGGCGGAGAACCTTCCGTACGTGTTCAAGACGCTGCCGGAGTGGATCCATGAAGTCGTCCTCGTGGACGGCAATTCGACCGACGACACGATCGGGGTCGCCCGGACGCTGTGGCCCGACGTCAAGGTCGTCGAACAGCGCGGCAAGGGCAAGGGCGACGCGCTGATCACGGGGTTCGCCGCCTGCACGGGCGAGATCATCGTGATGGTCGACGCGGACGGCTCCGCGGACGGCAACGAGATCGTCAGCTATGTGTCCGCGCTCGTCGGCGGCGCGGACTTCGCCAAGGGTTCCCGGTTCGCCAACGGCGGCGGCACGGACGACATGACGCCGATCCGCAAGCTGGGCAACCGGGTCCTGTGCTCGCTCGTCAACCACAAGTTCGGCGCCCGCTACACCGATCTGTGCTACGGCTACAACGCCTTCTGGAAGCACTGCCTGGACGAAATCGCCCTGGACTGCGCCGGGTTCGAGGTCGAGACCCTGATGAACATCAGAGTCGTCAAGGCCGGGCTGCGGGTCCAGGAGATCCCCAGCCATGAGTTCGTGCGGATCCACGGCACCAGCAATCTGCGGGCCGTGCGGGACGGGCTGCGGGTCCTGAAGGTCATCCTCCGGGAGCGCGGCGCCCGCCGCCGTCGCCCGCACCGCCTCGCCATCGCCCCGGCCGCCAACCGCAAGGAAGTCTCTTGAGCACTTCGCCCTCCACCGCCCCGGGCCCGGTGCCCGGGGTCTCGGTGGTCATCTGCGTCTACACCGAGGAGCGCTGGGACGACATCCTCGCCGCGGTGGCCTCGGTGTGCGACCAGTCGTGGCCCGCCCTGGAGACCCTGGTCGTGGTGGACCACAATCCCGTGCTGCTGCGCCGTCTCGCCAAGCGGTACGGCGACGACGGCGCGGGCGCGTCGGCCGGGGTGCGGGTGCTGCCCAACGCGGGCCCCCGCGGCCTGTCGGCGGGCCGCAACACCGGCATCGCCGCCTCCTCCGGCGAGGTGATCGCGTTCCTGGACGACGACGCGGTCGCCGAGCGGGAGTGGCTGCGCCACTTCGCCCTGGCCTACACGGATCCCCGGGTGATGGCGGTCGGCGGCCGTACGCAGCCCGTGTGGGCGTCCCGGCGCAGGCCCGCGTGGTTCCCCGAGGAGTTCGACTGGGTCGTCGGCTGTACGTACCGGGGGCTGCCGCCCGGCCGGGTCCGGGTCCGCAACATCCTCGGGGGCAACGCCTCCTTCCGCCGGTCGGCGTTCGCGCTGGCCGGCGGTTTCGCCAGCGGCATCGGGCGGGACGGCAACCGGCTGCCGCTGGGCGGCGAGGAGACGGAGCTGTGCATCCGGCTGACCCGGGCGATGCCGGAGGCGGTACTGCTGATCGACGACCGGTCGGTGATCCACCACCGGGTGCCCGCCGCCCGCGAGCGGTTCCGCTACTTCCGCACGCGGGCGTATGCCGAGGGGCTGTCCAAGGCCCTGGTGACGCGGAGCGTGGGGGCGCGGTCGGGGCTGGCCTCGGAGCGCCGCTACACGACGCGCGTGCTGCCCGCGGGGGTCGCGCGCGGTCTGCGGGACGCCCTGCTGGGCAGGCCGGGCGGCGCGGGGCGGGCCGGGGCGATCGTGGCGGGGCTCGCGGCGACGGTGGGGGGCTACGCCCTCGGCAGCGTCCGGGCGCGGCGCGGCGGGGTCCGGTTCGCGGTGGCGGAGGTGCCGGTCTCCCCCGGCGGCCGGGGGCCGGGCGAACCGCCCGGTGGTCACGGTCCGAACGGCCCGGCGGCGGGCCCTCCCGCCGAGGAGGCGAGGTCGTGAACACGGACCGGGACCGGGTGCCCATACTGATGTACCACGCCGTCGCCGAGTCACCCGCGCGCGCGACGTACGGGCTGTCCGTCTCCCCCGCCTCCTTCGCGGGACAGATGCGGCTGCTGGCCGAGCGCGGGTTCACGCCGATGACCGCCGAGCGGCTCGCGGCGGCGTGGCGCACGAGCTCCGCGCTGCCGCCGAAGCCGGTGCTGATCACGTTCGACGACGGCTACGAGGGCGTGCACCGGCATGCCCTTCCGACGCTCGCCGAACACGGCTTCCCCGCAACGCTGTTCGTGTCCACCGGGTGGCTGCGCGGGCGGCACGAGACGGGCGGCGCGCTGGACCTGATGCTGGACTGGGGACAGGTGCGGGAGCTGGCCGGGGCGGGCGTGGAGATCGGCGGGCACAGTCACACCCATCCGCAGCTCGATCAACTCACCGACAGGCAGCTGTGGTTCGAGGTTCAGCGGTGCCGGGAGATCCTTGCGGGTGAGTTGGGGAGCGCGCCGGTGTCCTTCGCCTATCCCTACGGTTATTCCGACCGCCGGGTGCGGCGTACGGTCCGGGCGGCCGGCTTCAGCGTGTCGCTGGCCGTGGGGAACGACTTCGCCGCGCGGCCGCAGGGTCCGTACGCCCTGGAGCGGGTGACGGTGCGCCGGTCGACCGGGCTCGGCGAGTTCGAGCGGCTGGTGGAGGGCCGGGGACTCGGTCGACTGTTCGTCAGGGATCGCACCCTGACCAAGGGGTATGCCTTATACCGCAGAACCCGACAAGTGATCAGGAAGGCAAGCGAAGCCCGTGTCTGACACGTCCACCCGCGCCGAGGAACGGGAGACGGAGGCGCCGGCCGGCCGCAGGTTGCGGCTTCCGGGGAGGGGCGGCGGCAGCCCGCTGTTCCGCAACGCCTTCGCGCTGATGCTCAACACGGGTATCAGCGCCGTCCTCGGGGTGGGGTACTGGCTGATCGCCGCCCGGTACTACTCCGATGAAGCGGTCGGCCAGGGCTCGGCGGCCATCGCCTCCATGAAGCTCCTCGCGGGTCTCACCGCGGTGACGCTGACGGGGGCACTGGCCCGTTTCATCCCCATCGCGGGGCGGCGGACGGGACGGTTCGTCTTCCGCACGTACGCGGGGAGTTCGCTGATCGTCGCGCTGGCGGCGCTGGTCTTCCTGGCCACGCTCGACCTGTGGGGCCCGTCGTACCGCTTCCTGCGCGGGCCCCTGCACGGCTTCGGCTTCGTCGTCGCCGTGATGGCCTGGTCGGTGCTCACCCTGCAGGACGGGGTGCTGACCGGGCTGCGGAGCGCGCTCTGGGTGCCGGTGGGCAACACGGTCTTCTCGGCGGTCAAGCTGACGCTGCTGGTGGCGGTCGCGGCGGCGCTGCCGACGTCCGGGGTGTTCGTGTCCTGGGTGGTGTCGATCGCCGTCTCGGTGCTGCCGCTGGGCTGGCTGGTCTTCCGGCGGCTGGTGCCCCGCCATGTGACGGCGACGGAGACGACGGCGCGGCCGGTGTCGTACCGCGAGATAGGGCGCTTCCTCGCCGGTGACTACACCGGGTCGCTGTTCTCGCTGGCCGTGGTCTATCTGGTGCCGGTGATCATCGCCTCGCAGGTCAGCTCCTCCGACTACGCGTACTTCTACATCACCACCACGATCGGCGGCACCACCAACCTGCTCGCCATCAACATGGGCGCGTCCCTGACGGTCGAGGGCTCGCACGACCCCGCGCGGCTCGCGGAGAACTGCCGGGCGGCGTTGCGCCGGATGGCGAAGATCATGGTGCCGGTCTGTGTGCTGCTCTTCGCCCTTGCCCCGTACATCCTGCGGGTCTTCGGACCGGGGTACGCGGAGGCGGCGACGCCGCTGCTGCGGTGGTTCGCGGTGGGGGCGGCGCTGCGGGTGGTGATGGAGACCTACTTCGCGGTGCTGCGGGCACAGAGCCGCACGGCCGGACTCGCCTATCTCCAGGGCCTGTTGTGCGTGCTCGTGCTGGGGCTGACGCTGCTGCTCCTGCCCCGGATGGGGCTCACGGGCGCGGGGGTCGCGGAGATCTCCAGCCTCGCGGTCATCGTGTCCGTCTCGGCGGTGCGGCTGCGCAGGATCCTCAAGGCCGACCCCGCGCCGTCCCGCGGGGCCCCGGTGGCCTACGCGCCGGAGGTGGCGCCCGACGGCGACCTCGCGGACCTCGCGGTGCGCGGTGACCGGCGGGACGCCCAGGGGGACGGGCGGCGCCCGGTCCGGCGGGGCTTCGGGCGTGCGTTAGGGCAGCGGACGGCCGCGGAGGGCGGGCAGTACGGCACCCGCTGGGCGCTGCGGGCAGCCCTGGACGCGGACACCATGCCGCTGGGCGTCCGGCTGGACTTCGACCATCTGGAGCGGCGTCCCGACCTCCGGCACACGCCGGAGGCGATCGCGATGTCCTCCGCGTCCTCCGCACCGAGGCGGCCCGCGCCGCAGCCGGATCCGGGACGGACACCCCCGTCACAGCTGCCTTCGTCGCAACTGCCTTCGCCGCAGACGCCCGCGTCGCCGTCGTCCGCGCCGCAGACGTCCTTGCCGCAGACGTCCCCGTCGCAGACGTCCTTGGCGCGGCTGCCTTCGTCACAGACGCCTTCCTCGCCGTCGTCCTCGTCGCCGTCGTCCTCGTCGCAAACACCGCCATCGCAGACGCCGCCGTGGCAGGCACCCTCGCCGCAGACGCCGCCGTCGCAGGCGTCCTCGCCACAGACCCCACCGGCACAGGCACCGCCGTGGCAGCCGCCCTCCTCGCAGCCGCCTTCCTCCCAGACGTCCTCGGCACAGACGCCCCCGCCGGTGGACGCGCCCCCGGCGAAGACCTCGCTGGTGAAGCCGACGGCGAAGCTGTCCGCGGCGAGCCCGCCCGGGGCGGGGGTGGCGACAGGGGCGCACCCGTCGGCGCCGTCCGCGGCGGAGCCCGCGACCACCGCGTCCGTGCCGGCGCGACCCGCCGCGGTGCCCTCATCGACGCCGCCCGCCGCGAAGGCGTCCCGGTGGCGGCCGGAGGCGGGGGTCTGGCTGCTGCTCCTCGGCGGGCTCGCGCTGTACTGGGCGCCGTTGGCCTCCCTCGGCGAGGCCGATCTGGACAGGATGGGCGGGCTCGGGCTGGTGTCCGTGCTGCCGGTGGCGACCCTGCTCGGGGCCGCCCTGCTGGTGGTGGCGTTCGCGGGCGCGCTGTGGCTGGACCGGCAGCGCCGGTGGCTGCTGGCGGCGGTGCTGCTGCTGACCGTCGTCTCCCTGCACGCCGCGCCCGCCGTACTGGAGGCGCAGCCGCGCTTCGCGACGGCGTGGCAGCACCTGGGCTTCCTGGACCTCATCGACCGGACGGGGGTGGCGGCCCCGGACCTCGACGCCCGCTGGAGCTGGCCGGGCTTCTTCGCCCTGGCCGCCTTCTTCGCCCGCGCCTGCGGGGCGGGCGACCTCACCGAGGTGCTGCGCTGGTGGCCGCTGGCCGTGCAGTTGCTGAGCCTCGCGCCGCTGGCGCTGCTGCTGCGGGCGGTACGGGCGGGCTGGCGGGCCAAGTGGACGGCGGCCTGGCTGTTCGTCCTGTGCGGCTGGGTGGGGCAGGACTACTTCTCTCCGCAGGCGCTCAACTACCTTTTCTACCTGCTGTTCGTGGCCGTGCTGCTGGTGTGGTTCCGCTGGCCGCGGCAGTTGCGCGGGCGGCTGCTGCCGGGCGAGGCGGAGGTCGCCCCGGCCGGCCGCGGTGCGCAGGGCGTCCTGCTCCTGGTGGTGACGGCCCTGTTCGCGGCCTCGGTCGCGAGCCATCAGCTCACCCCGTTCGTGATGCTGGGGGTACTGACCGCGCTGGTCCTCACCCGGCGCTGCACCCTGCGCGGGCTGCCGCTGCTGTGCGGGGTGATGCTGGCGGTGTGGGTGGGGTTCCTCGCGGAGCCCTACTGGTCGGGGCACTTCAACGAGCTCTTCGGCGGGCTGGGGTCGCTGGGCGGCAATGTGTCCTCGTCGGTCTCGGGCCGCATCGAGGGCGGCAGTGCCACGCACAAGCTGGTGCTGTACGTCCGGGTGGCGCTGGCGGGCGGGGTACTGGCGTTCGCGGCGCTGGGCTGGTGGCGGCGGCGCCGGGCGGGGATCGGCGATGTGGCGCTGCTGCTGCTCACCGCGGTGCCGTTCCTCGCCTTCGGCATGCAGTCGTACGGCGGTGAAGTGGCCCTGCGCGTCTTCCTGTTCGCGCTGCCGGGGGCCTGTGTGCTGGCCGCGCTCGCGCTGTTCCCGCGGCCGCGCGCGGCGGCGCGGCGTGCGGTGCTCGGGCCGGCCGTCGCGCTGCTGGCCGGGCTGGTCCTCGTCTTCGGCTTCCTGGTGGCCCGCTGGGGCAACGAGTCCTTCGAGCGGGTGCGCCCCGGCGAGGTCACCGCCATGGACTTCGTGTACGCGCACGACAAGCCGACCGTGCAGTTGCTGTGGATGAGCGGTGACACCGTCAAGAACGTCACCCCCGCGATGCCCTGGGGCGGCCGCGACATGGAACGGGTGCTGTACGAGCCGACGCTCGCGCCCCGCGACCCGGCCCGGGTGGGCGACCTGGTGGCCGCGCTCCACAAGGCCGGGCCCCGGGCGTACCTCATGGTCAACCGTGGCCAGTCGGTCTATCTCCAGCTCGACTCGGGCTACGCCCCCGACTGGGACGACCGGGTGCGGCGCGCCCTGGACGGCAGGCCGGAGCTACGGCGGGTGCTGTCCAACGAGGACGCGGTGCTGTACGAGCTGAAGGACCCGCCGTCGGGCACGGCTCCCGAGCCGCGGCCGGGCCCGGCGGGGCCGCGGGTGACGTGGACGCCGGTGTCGGTGATCGGGGCGCTGGCGGCCGTGGCGCTGTTGCTGCTGCTGGCCGGTCGCGAGGTGCTGCGGGTGGTGGCCCGGCCCGGTGTCCGTCAACTCCGCTGGCTCCAGAGCTCCTACTGGTTCGCGCTGCCGTTGCTGCTCGTCCTGCTGGCGTCCTTGGTGGACCGTCTGGCGACGATCTCGACGTAGCCGTGGTCCCCCGGCCGGGGGTGCGGCCGGGGTGCGCTCACCCCAGCCACTGGACGTCGTACGGCCCGAGGTTCAGGGTGTGGCCGTCGACCGTGGCGGTGAGCGGCCGGTTCTGGGTGTTGACGACCAGGACGGCCGGGCCCGAGGCGAGGACGCGCAGCGTCCCCGGGTCGACGCCCGTCACGTCCGCGGTGCGGAACCGCGCGCCCGGCGGGAACGCCTTCCGGAACCGTGACAGGAGGTCGAGCATCGGCAGCGGTGCCCCGCCGTCCGTCAACTCGGTGCTGCGCCACAGGCATCCGGGGCAGTCGGCGCTCGTCCCCTCCGGGTTCCAGTAAAGGGCCGTCGCCGCGCCGGAGGTGGCGAGCTGCTGCATGGCCGTCGCCTGGACGGCCGTGCGGTGCTCCTCGGTCCAGCCCCGGCGGTTGTCGTTGGCGTCGGGCGGTTCGACGTACCACTCGGACCACCACACCGGGAGCCCGACGGACGTGCGCAGCCAGGCGGTGACGTCGGCGAACTTCTGGGTGGCGCCGAACTCGTCGGGCAGCAGGCGGTCGTTCTCGCGGGTGTAGGTGGTGCCGTCGACGGCGACGAAGTCGGCGCCCTTCTTGTGCGTATTCCAGTAGGAGATGGCGTCCAGGGTCCGCTGGTCGATCGACCCCCAGGGGCCGCGCAGGGAGGACGCGTTGGTGGCGTTGTCGGGCGGATGGCTGTCCATGCTGATGTAGGGGCCGCCGACGAGGTTGCCGGGGTTCTGTTTCTTCAGTTCCGCGTAGACGAGGTTGTAGAGCTGGGTGTAGCCCTCGTAGTCCCAGCGGTTCCTGGACTCGTCGAAGAAGCCCTTGAACTCGTTCCAGACGATGAAGTGGCGGACGTCGGGATAGCGCTTGGCGACCACCCCGGCGAGCTGGGCGAAGTCCTTGTAGTGCGCGGGCAGGGGCGCTTTCTCCAGGGACTTCTGGGACCAGTCGGTGCGGTTGCCGCCGCCCTTCATCCAGTCGGGGGCGCAGCAGAGGGTGAGCACGGGCGTGGCGCCGGTCCTGCGCATCAGGGCGACGCGCCGGTCGAGGTCCCCGAAGTTGTAGGTGCCGGGTTTCGGCTCGGGGTTGTCGACGCCCCAGCCCATGATGTGCTGGTTCTGCGGCATGGCGGCGCCGGAGAGGAGCTTGGCGGCGGCCGCGCGGGCCCCGTCGTCGCCGTGGTCGGCGCTGTACTGGGTGTGGGTGAAACCGAAGCCGAGCGCGGTGACACGGCCGGCGCCGCGGTCGCCGTCCGAGCCGCCCGGCCCGCCGGAGCCGCCCGGCAGTCCGGGTCCGCCCTGCCCGCCGCTGCTGAAGAGGGCCACCAGCAGCCCGAGTGCGGCCGCGCCGACCACGAACAGCGCGACGACCCGCCACCGCCCTGTCCGAGAAAAAAACGCCCGACGTACCCCATGACGTGCCATCACGGGCCAGAGTATCCACGGGGGAAACGATGTGTGTCGGCTTCGGCACGAACGTTCGCGGAACCGGCGAAAACCTGTGTGCGCAAGAGGGGCCGGTGCCGGATCATGGGCGGCATGTGTGCCGACCCCCGATCCGAAGCCAGGAGGCAGACCCTGCCCACCGACCCGGTCCCCACGCCCGCGGAGCAGTCCTTGCCGCTCCGGTTGACGGTGGACGACAGCGACTCGCCGTCCGACGTCATCGACGCGCTGTTCCTCGGGCGGTTCGCCACCGGCGAGCAGCCGTACGCGCACAGCCATTCCGTGGACCGTGTGAAGTCCGGTGCGTCGCTGCTGCCGCCCGCCGCGAAGGTGGTGCGCTCCGCGCGGGACGACGACCGCAGCGCGACCCTCGCCGAGGGCGACGGCTGGACGCTGTTGATCTCCCGCTGGAACCGGGGGGCGGACGTGTCCGTGACCGCGACCAGCGACGAGTTGGCCAAGCGGGTGCTGGGCCAGGCCGTGGACGACGCGGAGGACGAGCCCGAACCGCAGCCCGAGCATGTGACGATGGGGTTCTGGTACGTGTCGCCGCGGCGGGGTCCGCACCGTACGACGCGGCAGATCTCGGCGGGCACCTGGCAGGAGGTGCGGCCCAACTACACGGCGCCGGTCGCCGATGCGATGGACCGGCTGATGAAGGTGACGCCGGACGACATCGCGGGCCGGCTGCTGCTCCTGCACGGCCCGCCGGGCACCGGCAAGACGTCGGCGCTGCGGACGCTGGCGCGGGCCTGGCGGGACTGGTGCCAGGTGGACTGCGTGCTCGATCCGGAGCGGCTGTTCAACGACGTCGGCTATCTGATGGACATCGCGATCGGCGAGGACGAGGGCACGGCGAAGGGCCGCTGGCGGCTGCTGTTGCTGGAGGACTGCGACGAGTTGATCCGCGGCGAGGCCAAGCACACGGCGGGGCAGGCGCTGTCCCGGCTGCTGAACCTGACGGACGGCCTGCTCGGGCAGGGCCGCAATGTGCTGGTCGGGGTGACCACCAACGAGGACCTGGAGCGCCTGCATCCCGCCGTGGTCCGGCCGGGCCGCTGTCTGGCCCGTATCGAGGTCGGCCCCCTGACCCGGCCGGAGGCGGTGACCTGGCTGGGCACCGACAAGGGCGTGGGCCGGGAGGGCGCGACCCTGGCGGAGCTGTTCGCCCTGCGGCGCGGCACGGTGCCGGCGTCGGTGCCGCCGCAACAGGGCGGGGTGGACGCGGGCTTGTATCTGTAGCCCTCGGCCGCCGGGGGCCGGATACCGGCCGCGTGTCGTGGGTCCGGGCGGGGCCCCGGTCAGTCCCCGTACACGGACCGGAGCGCGGCCACGGCGGCGGCCGTGGCGGCGTCCCGGTCGAGCCCCAGCCGGTGCGCCCGCTGTGCGAACGCCTCGGCGGCGGCTGCCGTTTCACGTGCCGCCGCGTCCCCGGGCGCCGCCACGAACGTGCCGTTCCGCCCCCGCGTCTCGATGACGCCGTCCGCCTCCAGCGCGCGGTACGCCTTGGCCACCGTGTTCGCGGCCAGGCCCAGCTCCTCCGCGAAGCCGCGGACCGTGGGCAGTTTGTAGCCCACGGGCAGGACGCCGGAGCGGGCCCGTTCGGCGATGCCCGCGCGGATCTGCTCGTAGGGCGGTTCGGCCGCGTCAGGGTCGACGGTCAGCTGCAAGGCCACGGTGGGACTCCCGGGTGGGCGAATGATGTCACGGTGTGTCGCCTATTGTGCGTCAGGGAGTCCCGCCGCGCGCGTGGGGTGCTACAGCTCGACGGACGCGCCGTGGGCGGTCAGCCAGGTGTCGAGGCTGAGGACGAGCTCCGTGGTGGACTGGAAGGACTCGCCGGTGCCCCGGTCCAGGGAGTCCTTGACGGCCGCGGTGTCCAGGAGGTCGTGCACGGGCGCGTCGGTGTCGGCGAGCACGCGGCGCAGCTCCTCGCGGAGGACGCCGGGGTAGCGCGGGTCCTGGGTGCTGGGGTAGGGGCTCTTGACGCGGTCCGCGACGGAGGCGGGGAGCAGGTCGCGGGTGGCGGCGCGCAGCAGCGACTTCTCGCGGCCGTCGAAGCTCTTCATCGCCCAGGGGGTGTTGAAGACGTACTGGACGAGGCGGTGGTCGCAGAAGGGCACGCGTACTTCGAGGCCGGTGGCCATGCTGACGCGGTCCTTGCGGTCGAGGAGCAGCTGCACGAAGCGGGTCAGGTGCAGGTAGCTGATCTCGCGCATGCGGCGTTCCAGGCCGGTCTCGCCGTCCAGGCGGGGGACCTCGGCGAGGGCCTCGCGGTAGCGGGCGTCCCGGTAGCCGGGCAGGTCGATCTTGCGGAGGAGGCCCTGGTCGAGGAAGTCGGTGCGGTCGCCGCTGCCGTCGCCGGAGACGGTGTCGAAGATGCGGGCGGTGAGCCAGGGGAAGGTGTCGGCGGCCACGGCCTCGGGGTCGTGGAACCAGCGGTAGCCGCCGAAGACCTCGTCGGCGGACTCGCCGGACAGGGCGACCGTGGAGTGCTCGCGGATCGCCTTGAAGAGCAGGTAGAGCGAGGTGTCGACCTGTCCGAAGCCGACCGGCAGGTCGCGGGAGCGCAGGACGGCGTCGCGGTGGCCGCGGTCCATGAGGTCCGCGGTGTCGAGGACGATGTCGGCGTGGGTGGCGTGCACGTGCTCGGCGAGTGCGTGGGCGAACGGGCCGTCGGGGGTGCCCCGCAGGTCGCTGGCCTTGAAGTTCTCGGCCTGGCCGACGAAGTCGACGGCGAAGGAGCGCACGGGTCCGTGGCCGCCGTCGGCGAGGCCCTGGGCGGCGAGGGCGGTGATGATGGAGGAGTCGAGTCCGCCGGAGAGCAGCGTGCACAGCGGGACGTCGGCGACGAGCTGGCGGGAGACGATGTCCTCCAGCAGCTCGCGGACGGTCTTGACGGTGGTGTCGAGGTCGTCGGTGTGCTCGTGGGACTGGAGCGCCCAGTAGCGGCGTTCGGTCAGGCCGCCGCGGCGGACCCGTACGGTGTGGCCGGGCCGCACCTCGCGCATGCCCCTGTAGATGCCGTGGCCGGGCGTCTTGGTGAACGCCAGCATCTCGGCGAGGCCCTCGGCGTCGACGACGGGGCGGACGGAGGGGTGGGCGAGGACGGCCTTGGGCTCGGAGCCGAAGAGCACGCCGTCGGGGGTGGGGTAGTAGAAGAGCGGCTTGACGCCCATCCGGTCGCGGACGAGGAGGCACTCCTCGGTGCGCGGGTCCCAGATGGCGAAGGCGTAGATGCCGTTGAGGCGCTCGACGAAGGACTCGCCCCATTCGAGGTAGGCGTGGAGCACGACCTCGGTGTCGCTGGTGGTGCGGAAGGTGTGGCCGCGGCCCTCCAGCTCGGTGCTCAGCTCACGGAAGTTGTAGACCTCGCCGCTGTAGGTGGTGGCGACGAGGGTGCGGCCGTCGTGCTCGACGAGCATCGGCTGCCTGCCGCCCTCGAGGTCGATGATGGACAGCCGGCGGTGGCCCAGTGCGGCGTGGGTGTCCAGCCATACGCCGCCCGCGTCCGGACCACGGCAGACCTGGGTCTGGTTCATCGCGTCGAGCGTGCCGCGCGCGGTCGTGAGGTCCTGGTCGTAGGCGATCCATCCGGTGATGCCGCACATGCCTGCGGTGTCCCCCTTCACTGGGCCGTCGGCCGCGTGTGGCTGCCGGAACGGCACTCCCCATATGTGATGGCTCCTGGCGTGTTTCGCGTGCGAGCCATGAAGATCACACTACGCCCGAATAGATGCAACCACCATGAACAGAATCACGCCACCGTGGAACAAGCCAACGACCTGCGGTGACGCACCGCAGGTCGCCATGCGCCAATATGACGGTCCGTCAATTCAGGAAGTGGAACGTTGGTTCCGGATGCATCGGGCTGCCCGCAGGGGGGCACGGGCTCGTCGGACGCGGCCGGGGCGCGGCCGGCTCCCCGGCCACTCCTCGACCGGCGGCACGGTGAAGGCCTCCCCGTGGCCGCGCTTGAGGTCGAGGACCTCGGTGACGTACCAGCCCGCAGTAGGCGTCCAGCGCCCGGCCGGGCTCGACGCGCAGGGTTAAGTCCGGGTGCGAGGCGGTGAGTTCGCGCAGCCCCGCGCTGTGAGTGGGCCAGTCGAAGCGGGTGTGCGGGCGCGCGCAGCCGACGGCCATGCCGCCGCCGAGGTTGACCCCGGTCAGGCCGATGCCGTGCCGGACGGCGAGGGCAAGCAGCGTGACGGCCAGGCCCGGCCGGGCGGCGGCGGGCAGGAAGCCTTCGACGACGGAGCCGGTGGGGCTGCGGGCGAGGAAGTGACGACCTTGCACTCGGTGCGAGTCTTCACGCCTGCGGCGGGGCGCCTTTCGGGGGTATTGGGGGCGGGCGTCCCCGGCACCCCGGGCGGGCCGGCTGCCGCGGTCCGCGGTCCGCCCGACAGACCCTGGGTCAGGCGCACCTCACCTTGCCGATCGGCGCCGAACTCCCGCCCGCTACACGCTGCTTGCCCCTGCGGCATCGTCACCCCGGCAGCCCGATCCTCCGATAGCGTGCCCGACGGCCGGACAGCCGTTCCTTCTGGTCGCGTGCCGCGAGCCCGGCGAGTTCGGCCCCGAGGACCGTGCCGAGCCGCGGCAGGAAGTCGTCGTCCGGGCCTTCTTCCTGGTCCTCCTCCACGACGACGTCCACGATCCCGTTGGCCAACAGGTCGGCGGACCGCACCCCTTGCCGGTCGGCGACCTCGTACGCCCGCTCCGTGGTCCGGTACAGGATCGCCGAGGCCCCTTCCGGCGGGAGCGGCGACAGCCACGCGTGCCGGGCGGCCACGACGCGGTCGGCGGGCAGCAGGGCGAGCGCCGCGCCGCCCGCGCCCTGGCCCAGCAGCAGGCAGAGGGTGGGCGCGGGAAGCGTCACCAGATCCGCGAGGCACCGGGCGATCTCCCCCGCCAGCCCGCCCTCCTCGGCGTCCCGCGACAGCGCGGCCCCGGCGGTGTCGATCACGGTGAGCAGCGGGAGGTCCAGCTCGGCGGCGATCCGCATGCCGCGCCGGGCGGCGCGCAGCCCGGCCGGTCCGAGCGCCTGCCCGGTGCCGGGCACGGCGTGCCCGCGGCGGTCGTGCCCGAGCACGACGCAGGGCGTACCGCCGACTCTGGCGAGCGCGAGCAGCAGCCCGGGGTCACGCTCACCCGCGGCCGTGCCGCTGAGCGGCGTCACCTCGGTGGCGGCGGCCGCGAGCAACTCCCGCACACCGGGACGGCCGGGCAGCCGGGAGCGCCGGATCGACTCGGCGGTCCCGGCAACCCCGACTCCGCCCAGGGCGAGCCACCCGGCCTCCCCGGCGGCGAATGCCGACTCAGGGGCAGTGGCCCCTCCCCCACCGACAGAGCCCGACTCCGCAGCAACGGCAGGCGGCCCGGCCTCCCCGGCCACGGGGCCGACATCCCCGGCCCCCGCCCCTCCACCGGCAGGCACCGGCCCGGGGACAACGGGCCCTCCGCCATCAGCGAAGCCCGCATCCCCAACGGCAGGGCCGCTGCCCCCAGCCCCCGCCCTTCCAACGGCAAGCGCCGGCCCCGGGACAACAGGCCCTCCCTCATCGGCGAAGCCCGACTCCGCGACGCCGGAGCCCGCGTCCCCGGCGACCGCTCCTCCCCCCGGAGCGACGAAGTCTCCCCCCGCTTCAGCGGACGCAGTGGAGGAGGGCGGCTCCGGGGCGGCAGCCCCGGGCTCCCCGGTGGCAGAGCCACCCCCCGTGACGGAGTCGCCCCCCGCCGCGGGAGCGGAGGCCGCGACCGGCCCGGCCCGGCCGGCATCCGTGGTGGCGGGGGCGGCCACGCCCGCCAGCACCGTCAGCGCCCGCGCCGCCACTTCCGAGAGGCGTGCCGCAGGCAACACCGCGTCCACCAATCCGTTGGCCTCCAGGTTCTCCGCCACCTGGACGCCCTGCGGGAACTCCTCGCCGTAGAGGGCCTGGTGGACGCGTGGGCCGAGGAAGCCGATGAGGGCGCCCGGTTCGGCGGCGGTGAGGTGGCCGAGCGAACCCCACGAGGCGAGGACGCCGCCGGTCGTGGGGTGGCGGAGATAGACGAGGTAGGGCAGCCCGGCGGCCTTGTGGTCGGTGATCGCGGCGGCGACCTTGACCATCTGCAGGAAGGCGACCGTGCCCTCCTGCATCCGCGTACCGCCCGAGGCGGGCGCGGCCAGCAGCGGCAGCCGCTCGGCGGTGGCCCGCTCCACGGCCCGTACCAGCCGCTCCCCCGCCGCCACCCCGATCGACCCGGCCAGGAACCGGAACTCGCAGGCCATCAGGGCCACTCGGCGCCCGGCGATGCGGCCCTCGCCGGTGACGACGGACTCGTCCAGCCCGGTGCGCCCGCGAGCGGCCAGCAGGTCGGCGCGGTACGCCGGGTCGGTGGTGGTCACCTCCACGGGCTCGTCCCAGCACCGCCAGCTGCCGGGGTCGACCACGGTGCGGATGAGGTCGAGGGCGGACGTACGGGGGCTGTTCGCAGTCATGCGATCACCCTGCCACGGGGGCGGCGCCGTTTCGAGGGAGTCGGGCGCCACATGGCTCACTCCCCGGACACGGACACGGACACTTCCCGGCGTATACCGCCCGGCAGGGCCCACGGTTCGAGCGTGCCGTCGAGCAGCTCGGCGAGGAACTGGACGGCGCCGATGAGGTCCTCGTCCATGCCGTCAGGTTGCCACGGGGCACTGACAACCGGGGTTCAGGCGCCCGCGTCCGCCAGCCGCTCCGGTGCCGCCTGGCGCCACGAGTCCACGACGATGTCGCGCAGTTCGTCCAGGTCCTCCAGCGCGGCCAGCCGCACCCGCACCCAGTGGGAGCCCGCCTCGTGCGGCGGCACCCAGAACTTCTCCGGTTCCGCCGCGATCAGTTCCGCGCGCTCGTGCTTGGGGCAGCGGACGGCGATGGACGTCTCGTCGTCGGGGACCGTGAGGTACATCTTCCCGGCGACGCGGAACGTGGGCATGCTCCACGCCTCCTTCTCCACCGTCTCCGGGAGGGACATCGCGATACGCCGGACATCGTCGGAATTGATCACGTCCCCACATTAGATCCCCACATCAGGCGCCGCGCCGAGGCCCCTCCGTCCCTCCCGTCGGGGCCGCGTACCGTGGGAGACCGGTGGACGGGAGGGCGGGGCCGGGTGGACGACGGAACGCTGGGTATCGGCGATCTCGCGCGCCTCGGGGGCGTGTCCGTGAAGACCGCGCGCTTCTACAGCGATCAAGGGCTGCTGCCCGCCGACGGCCGCAGCCCCGGCGGCCACCGCCGCTACACCCCCGACGCGCCCGAGCGGCTGCGCCGCATCCGCGAGCTGCGCGCGCTGGACCTGCCGCTGGACGACGTCTCCCGCGCGCTGGAGGGGGACGAGGCCCTGTCGGCCGCCCTCGCCACCCGGCTCGCCGACGTCCGCGACCGGCTCATCGCGCTGCGCTGGCAGGAATCCGCCCTGCACGCCCTCACGACGGCCCCGCCCGGGGAACAGCCCGCGCTGCTGCGCCTGTTCGGCTCCCTGCCGCAGCCGCCGACCACGGACGGGATCGTGGCCTTCTGGAAGCGGACCTGCCCGGTCGGTCTGCCGGCAGGACTGCGCGACGCGTTCATCGACACCCTCGTGCCCGAGCCCCCGCGCGATCCCTCACCGCGCCAGGCCGTCGCGTACGCCCGGCTGCACGCGTTCACCTCCGACGCGGGCCTCGCCGCCGAAGTGCGTCACAAGCAGTACGGAAGGCCGACGGACCACTGCGACGCCGCGGCGCTCTACGACGGTCTCCTCCAGGCGTACGCCCTCGCCGCCTCCGCCGTGGGCGCCGGCCGCGAACCCGCGCCGGGACCGGAACTGGACGCCTACGTCGGCGCGTACGGGCTGGGCCGCGGGGCGCGCGACACGGCCGGTTTCCGCGCGGCCCTGCTGCGGGACACCAGGTGGACGGCGGAGCCGCGCGTGCGGCGCTACTGGTCCCTGGCCCACGAGATGTCCCCGGACCGGGGAATCACGACGGGAGCCGCGCTGGAGTGGCTGCTCCGGGCGCTCGGCCGCTCGGTGGCGGCCACGGCGCCCGGCGGGGCCTCAGCGGCGCCCGCGGCCGGCGGCCAGATGGCCGTTGATCAGCTCGGCGGCCGTCCCGGCGTCGTCGACGGTGATGACGAAGCTGCTGCCGCGGGTGAGGGTGAGCCAGAGGGCGTCGCCCTCGCGGAGTGAGACGGCGCGGACGCCCGGCCTCCAGCGGTAGCCCCAGCCGCCCAGTTCGGTCGGTTTGGTCCAGCGGGCGTTCGCCTCCTGGACGGCGGAGAGCGGGATGCGCTTACGGAAGAAGGGGAAGACGGTCGAGGCCACCGTCACGCCGTCACGGGAGACGGTCACCTTGACGGCGCCCGTGGCGACGATGGCGACGGGCGCGAGCAGCAGCGGCAGGAACGTCGCCGCGTACACCTGGTTGAGGACCCCGGCCACGACCAGCGCGACCGCCAGCACCCCGCCGCCCACGACCATCCATCTGCTGGTCTGCGACCGGCACCACTCCGACACCCGGTCGGCCTTCTGAGCGGAACGACTCACGTGCGTCTCCTTGACCTGAACCGGCCGACAGGAGCGGCGGTTTCGTCCGTCTCACGCTAGAACGTACGCCCGAGCACCACAAGATTGGCTTCCGTCAGGAAACGAGGGCCGGGAGGCCACCGGCACGGGCCAGGGCCTCCAGTTCGTCCAGGGCCGCGCGGGCCCGGGACGCGGCGTCGGGGTCGCGGGACGCGAGGCCGCTCTCCTCGAACTCGTCCTCGTCCAGGCGGAGCACCGTGCCGCCGTCCGCCGAGAGCCAGAGGTCGAGGTCGAGGTCCTCGACGACCAGGGTGTCGCCGTCGACGGCGGCCGGGCGCGTGATGTCGCAGTACCAGCCCTTGAGGGTGCCGTCGGCGGACCGCACCTCCTTGACCGCGTACCAGCGGTCGCGCCAGTAGTGCTCGGTGAAGACATCGCCGGACTCGAACCGCACGAACCCGAAGTCCCTCGCCTCCACCGCCGCCCAGGGCGCGCGGACGACGAGGCGCGCGCCGTCGTCGCGGACGACGGTGGCGGGGTACCGCAACTTGGTCCGCGCCCTCTTGGTCAGCGTGACCGTCACGCCGCTGCCTGTCGTCAATGTGCCCATGGTGCCTTCAACTCCGTACACGTAGCCGTTCGATCCGGGCGCAGCTTCTCCCGGTACGGCGCCGCGGGTCCACAGGTTTTCCACGCGGCGGGGGCACCCGGGCCGATGACCGGGTGCCCCCGCCGTGTGCGCCGCGGCGGTTCAGCCGGTCAGCATGGTCCTGCACGTCGTGGGCGTCGCGTTCGCCGGGTCGAGCGCGTTGGCCGTCTCGTTGAAGGCCAGGCGGTCGATCGTGCCGAGGGTCAGGTGCATGGAGACGTCGACCGGGCAGAGGTCCTGGACGACGATGTTCCGCACGTTCGGGCCGGACAGGAACTGGGAGGTGTACGGGGTGACGACCTCGTCGTACTTGGTCGAGATCACGGTGTAGTTGACGCCGGGGACGGCGTCGCCGCCCTCGTTGAGGCGGCGCATGAAGTCCGAGCCGACGACCTGCTGGGTGAGACCGGGCGTGAAGGCCGTGAGCACACCGCGGGCGCCGGGGACCACGTCGAGCAGCTTGGTCAGACCGGACATGGTGGTGCCGTGGTTGTTGGGGGCGATGCCCACGAGGGTGTTCACCTTGGGAGCGCCGCCGAGGAACTTCAGGTAGTAGCGGGGCATCATGCCGCCCTGGGAGTGCCCCACGATGTCGACCTTGTCCGCACCGGTCCTGGCGAGCACCTCGTCGACGTACGCGCTGAGCTGCTCGGCGCCCTTCTCGATCGGGCCGAGGCCGTAGAAGGCGGGGATGCCCGGGATCTGGCCGTAGTCGAAGGAGTAGACGCAGTAGCCCTTCGAGACCAGGAGGGGGGCGAGGGAGAACCAGTTGTCGCTCTTGTTCTCCAGCGTGCCGTGCACGAGGACGACGGGGCGCGGGTGCGCGGCCGTCGGCTTGCACTCGGCATTGTTCCAGCCACTTGAGACCGTCGCGGCGTGGGCCGGGGCGGCCGTCGCGAGCGTCGGGGCGACGGCGGCCGCCAGAGTCAGCGCCAGTGCGGGCAGCAGGGCGCGAACGGATCTCCGGCGCAGCTTCATCTGAACTCCTCGCAGGTGGGGGGTAGTTACACCGATTCGGCACCGACAACGACGGTTACCGGCGCATTAAAAGAACGTAAACTTACTTGCGAGTAGGGTGCGGGGCGATTCTTGTTTTCGTCAAGCAAGTTGGTTGAATTGGTCGCCCTGTTTCCGGCCACGCCGGGTCATGGCGGACGGTGCGCACCGGACCCATGGCGGACGGTGATCGCCGGGCCGCGCGGGCGGCGGTGACGGGTGAGGGTGCGGCACCGCATGGCGCCACATGACATCGAGTGGCACCACCTGGCGCCACCCAGCGCCACTCGACGCCATTCCGCACCCCTGAAGACGCGCGGGCACCGCGTGGCACCACACTGAGCCAGGCCACCCCCTCCACGTTTCCGCAGGTCAGAGCGGCAACCCCTGAACTCGCCCCACGCAAGGCGCCATCCAGGCTTGCGCATGGCGCCATAGTGGTGCCACTATTGCGTCATGGACCTCACCCCGTATGTCGAGACCCTCCGCCGCGAACTCGCGGTGGCCGCCGAAGCCGGTGGGAAGGATGCTCGCGAGCTGGCCGAGCGGCTCACCGCTCCTCTGGAGTCGGCGACCCGTCTGACCATGCTCAATGTGCTCTCCGCCGCGATGGGCGAGATCACCCGCGAGCTCGCCCCCGGCTCGGTCGACGTACGGCTGCGCGGGCTCGACCCCGACTTCGTGGTGACGCTGCCGCCCGCCGACGGCGGCCCCATGGAGTCGGCCGCGCCCGTCGAACCGCTCAAGCCCCCGGCCCCCGCGGACACTGACGAGGGCGGCACCGCCCGCGTCAATCTGCGTCTGCCGGCCCACCTCAAGTCCCGTGCCGAGGAAGCCGCGAGCCGCGAGGGCCTGTCGGTCAACGCGTGGCTGGTGCGCGCCGTGTCGGCCGCGGTCGACGGCGGCACCGGGCCGCGCACGACGGAGAAGACCCGGTCCGTCGGACAGAGCTTCACGGGCTGGGTGCGCTAGCCGCACCTCCCTCCCGCACCACTCTCACCCACACCACGTCCCACCAGCGGGGACGCCCTAAAGACCCAAGAGGACGGGACAGCCATGCCTTCTTTCGACACTCCCGAAGCGATCTCGGTCACGGCGCACGTGGCAGCCGGTTCCCTCCAGTTCACCGCGGGCGACCGCCCCGACACCGTCGTCGAGGTGCGGCCCCGCGACCCGAAGAAGGACCGGGACGTGCGGACGGCCGACCAGACCGAGGTCACGTACGCGGGCGGAGTGCTGACCGTCAGGACGCCCAAGGCCGGCCCGTTCAGCCGCACCGGCGTCGTGGACGTGACGGTCGAACTGCCCACCGGTTCGCGCGTCGACATGACCGGCGCCTGGACCCAGGTGCTCGGCGAGGGCCGGCTCGGCGAGGTCCGTGTGAAGACCTCGTCCGGCGACGCCCGTTTCGGCACGACCGGCCCACTGCAGCTGACCGCGTCGCACGGTTCGATCACCGTGGACCGTGTCGAGGGCTCGGCCGAGATCACCACCAGCTCCGGCAGCCTGCGCGTCGGCCTCGTCGACGGCCCCGCCGTCCTGAAGAACACGCACGGCACCACGATCGTCGGCGCCGCGACCGGCGAGCTGCGGGTGAGCGGCGCCCACGGGGACATCGAGATCGGGCGCGCCGAGGGCTCGGTCACCGCCACCACCGCCCACGGAACCCTGCGCGTGGGCGAAGTGGCCCGCGGCACCGTCCAGTTGGAGACCTCCTACGGCGCCATCGACGTCGGTGTCCGCGAGGGCACGGCCGCCTGGCTCGACGTCAGCGCGGGCTCCGGCCAGGTGCGCAACACGCTCACCGCGTCCGGGGCCCCGGGGGAGGCCGAGGACACCGTCGAGGTCCGCGCCCGCACCCGGCACGGCAACATCGACGTCCGCCGCGCCAAGGCCTGAGCGCCACATCCTCAACAGACCCCGCCTTCCATCCACTTCAGCCTTCGAACGGAGGGCCCCATGCGCTCTTCTGTCATGCCCATGCCTATGCCGGGGCAGGGCGACGGTCACACGTCGCCGGCCGCCGTCTCCACCATCGGTCTGCGCAAGTCCTACGGCGACAAGACCGTCCTCGACGGCATCGACCTACGCATCCCGGCCGGATCGGTGTTCGCGCTGCTCGGACCCAACGGCGCCGGCAAGACCACCGTCGTGAAGATCCTGTCCACGCTCGTCACCGCCGACGGCGGGCAGGCCCAGGTCGCGGGCCACGACGTCGCCACGTCACCGCGGGCGGTGCGTGCCGCGATCGGTGTCACCGGGCAGTTCTCCGCCGTGGACGGTCTGATCACCGGTGAGGAGAACATGCTCCTCATGGCGGACCTGCACCACCTGCCCAGGCGCGAGGGACGGCGCATCGCCGCCGAACTGCTGGAACGCTTCGACCTGACGGAGGCGGCGAAGAAGCCCGCCTCCACCTACTCCGGCGGCATGAAGCGCCGCCTGGACATCGCCATGACACTGGTCGGCGGCCCGCGGATCATCTTCCTCGACGAACCGACCACCGGCCTCGACCCGCGCAGCCGTCACAACATGTGGCAGATCATCCGCGAACTGGTCTCCGACGGCGTCACCGTCTTCCTCACCACCCAGTACCTGGAAGAAGCCGACCAGCTCGCCGACCGCATCGCCGTGCTCAACGACGGCAGGATCGCCGCCCAGGGCACCGCGGAAGAGCTGAAGCGGCTGATCCCCGGCGGGCATGTCCGGCTCCGCTTCTCCGACCCGTCCGCCTACCGGAGCGCCGTCCTCGCGCTGCGCGAGGTCACCTCGGACGACGAATCCCTCACGCTGCAGATCCCCAGCGACGGCACCCAGCGCGAGCTGCGTTCCCTCCTCGACTGGCTGGACTCCACCGGCGTCGAGGCGGACGAACTGACCGTGCACACCCCCGACCTCGACGACGTGTTCTTCGCCCTGACCGGCTCCGACCAGCCGAAGGAGGCTGTCCGATGAGCTCCCTCCCCCTCGCCGTGCGCGACTCGTCCACGATGCTGCGCCGCAACCTCCTGCACGCGCGCCGCTACCCGTCCCTCACCCTGAACCTGCTGCTGACGCCGGTCATCCTGCTGCTGCTCTTCGTCTACATCTTCGGCGACGTGATGAGCGCGGGCATGGGCGGCGGCACCGGCCGCTCCGCCTATATCGCCTACATCGTTCCCGGCATCCTGATGATGACCATCGGCGGCACCGTCGTCGGAACCGCGGTGTCCGTCTCCAACGACATGACCGAGGGCATCATGGCCCGCTTCCGCACCATGCCCGTCCATCGCGGCTCCGTACTCATCGGACACGTCATCAGCAGCGTGCTGCAGTCGGTCGCCAGCGTGGTCCTCGTGGGTGCCGTCGCCGTGGCCATCGGCTTCCGGTCCAAGGACGCCACGGCCCTGGACTGGCTGGCCGCGTTCGGGCTGATGGTCCTGGTCGCCCTGGCGCTCACCTGGATCGCCGTCGGGATGGGCATGGTCAGCCCGAACGTCGAAGCCGCCAGCAACAACGCGCTGCCGCTGGTCGTGCTGCCCCTCATCTCCAGCGCCTTCGTCCCCGTCCACTCCATGCCCGGCTGGTTCCAGCCCATCGCCCGGTACCAGCCGTTCACGCCGGCCATCGAGACCCTGCGCGGCCTGCTCCTCGGCACCGGGATCGGCAACAACGGATGGCTCGCGGTCGCCTGGTGCCTGGCCCTCACCGCACTCGGCTACTCCTGGTCGAAGGCGGTTTTCAACCGCGACCCGAAGTAGCCGGGACGACCGCGCGGGCCACCTCCCTCAGCTCGTCCCGCCCGAGGGCGGCGTACCCCGACATCGTGTCGGGGTACGCCGCCCTGTGTGCCGTCGGGGCGGCGGCATGATCGCCCGAACGGCCCGTACCGCCTGCGGCCGCGCGCCGGAGCGCGCAGGCTCGGGGCATGGACAGCGACAGCCACGGCCTCACCTTCGCCGAGGAAGTACGGGAGGCGGTG
The DNA here is from genome assembly GCF_053594975.1 of Streptomyces sp. NPDC002537. Classification (NCBI taxonomy): domain Bacteria; kingdom Bacillati; phylum Actinomycetota; class Actinomycetes; order Kitasatosporales; family Streptomycetaceae; genus Streptomyces; species Streptomyces sp. NPDC002537. Next base: position 24,312 of record NZ_JBSFWT010000034.1, on the reverse strand, counting down.
ACGGGCCGGGCCGCGCTGCTGGTGATCGGCACGCTGGTGCTCCAGCTCGCGTTCATCACCTCGTACGTCGGCGCCTTCCACTCGCCGAAGCCCAAGGACATCGCGCTCGGTGTGGTCGCCCCGGTGCAGCTCAGCGAGCAGTTGGTGGAGCAGTTGGCCGCGCTGCCCGGCGAGCCCCTGGATTCGAGCGCGGTCGCCGACGAGGCGACGGCCCGGCGGCGGATCCACGACCGCGACCTGGCGGCCGCCCTGGTCGTCGATCCGCGCGGCACCACCGACACCCTGCTCGTCGCCGGGGGCGCGGGCGCCTCGCTCGCGCAGGCCGCCGAGGCGGTCGTCACCCGCGCCGAGGCCGCCCAGCGGCGCTCGCTGAAAGTGGTCGACATCGCCCCGGCCGCCGCGGGCGACGCGCGCGGGCTGAGCTCCTTCTACCTGGTGGTGGGCTGGTGCGTGGGCGGCTATCTGTGCGCCGCGATCCTCGCGATCAGCGCCGGGGCCCGGCCCGCCAACCCACGGCGGGCGGGCTTCCGGCTCGCCGCGCTCGCGCTCTACTCCCTCGTCGCGGGCCTGCTCGGCACGGTGATCGCGGGCCCCGTCCTGGGGGCGCTGCCCGGCAGCGTCCTGGGGCTGTGGGGGCTGGGGGCGCTGGTGGTCTTCGCGGTGGGCGCCACGACGCTGGCCCTCCAGGGGCTGGCGGGGGTCGTCGGCATCGGGCTGGCCATCGCGATCGTCGTGGTCCTGGGCAACCCCAGCGCGGGCGGCGCCTACCCGTACCCGCTGCTGCCGCCCTTCTGGCGGACCATCGGCCCCGCGCTGCCGCCGGGCGCGGGCACCTGGTCGGCGCGCTCCATCGCGTACTTCCGGGGCAGCGCGCTGACGGGACCCCTGCTGGTGCTGTCCGCGTGGGCGGTGGCCGGGGCGGTGGTGACGATGGTCTGCGCGGCATTCCGGCGGAGCCCGGAGGAGCAGTGAGTCATGCGCCCCTCATAAGGCGCGGTTCAGCGGCACAAGGCCGTGTCCACGACGCTCTGGACGTGCTTCGCGACTGTCGCGTCGGCCGGGATGCTGGTCACCGCGACATTGGCGGCGCGGCCGTCCTCGGTGACCCCGCCCCGGGTCTCGTATCCCGGAATGTCACCACCGTGGCCCCAGTAGACACCGCCGCACGACAGCGGCGTGCTCACGAGCCCCAGCCCGTAGCGGACGCCGGGGCCCAGGTGTTCGGCGGGGACGGTGGTGCGCATCTGGGCGAGCTGGGCCGCCGGGAGGAGGCGGCCGGCCAGGAGCGCGGTGAAGAACCGGTTGAGGTCGGAGTCGGTGGAGATCATCTGGCCTGCCGCCCAGCCCCAGGAGGCGTCCAGTTCCGTGACGTCGCGCAGAGGCGCACCCGCTGAATCCCTGAAGTAGCCCTTGGGATGGGGTTCCCGGATGGTCATGTCACCGGGGGCGGGAAAGTAGGTGTGGCGCAGCCCGATGCGTTTGACGATGCGCCGGTCCACCTCCTCGGCGAAGGGGCGGCCGGTGACCTTCTGGACGATCAGGCCGGCCAGCACGTAGTTCGTGTTGCTGTACTCCCACTTCGCCCCGGGGGCGAAGTCCGCCTTGTGCTGAAGAGCGACGTCGAGGAGCTCGCGGGGTTCGAAGTACCGGTGCTGGATGTCGGCGTTTTTGATGTATTCGAGGTAGTCGGGAAGTCCGCTGGTGTGCTGGAGGAGCTGGCGGACGGTGATGTGGCGTCCGTCGATTCCCTCTCCACGGACGAGGCCCGGCAGATAGGTGTCGACCGGGGCATCGAGGCCGACCTTCCCTTCGCCGACCAGTTGCAGCACGACCACCGCGGTGAACGCCTTGGTGTTGCTGCCGATCCGCACCTGCCCGTCGACCGGTACCTTCGAGCCGGTGGCCAGGTCACCCACTCCCGCGATGTAGGAACGGGTGTGCCCCGTACGGTCCTTGACGCTCGCCAGCGCGGCGGGCACGCCATCGGAGTGGACCAGCTCGCTCAGCCCCTGCTGCACGGTGTCCGGCCTGGCGGCGGCGAACGCGGCGGGCGGCGCCAGGACCCCCACCGTCATGACGCCCGCGGCCACCGCGACCGCGGCCGACACGGCTCTGCGCCGACTGCCCTGCTGTCGTCCGGAAGAACGGAACCTGTGCCATGCCTGCTCGCTCACGAGTCAACTCCTACGGAATCGCTGGGTGATCAGTGGTATGTGCCGGTCCCAGCATTTCCGCATACGGCCGCTCGGGGCGAGCCTGCTGACCACACGGCTCCAGGTGGGGCTACCCCCCCCTTGCGCATCAGCCGAAGCGCTCGTCCTTGACGTTGCGTATGAAGTCGGCCCAGGTGTTGGTGGGGACAAGCAGGGTGGGGCCGTCGGGTGCCTTGCTGTCGCGGAGGGGGACCACGGGGAAGCCATCCGCAACCTGTACGCAGTCGCTCTGGTGCCCGCTGTAGATGCTCTTGCGCCACACGGCGTTGTCGAGATTCAGGGCTCGCCAGTCGGTGTGCCTCATTCGAGATCCTTTACGACGTACGAGATGAGGTCGCGCGACGATGCCGCGTCGAGCGCCGCCGACGAGAGCTCATCGAACATCCGGCTGTAGGTCATCAGGTCGGTTTTTCGCTCCAGTTGAATGTTACTCGTGTGGGATTCCGTGTACACCACGTCGAGATCGCTGCGAACGGGGAACCGGAGGATCGCGAACGACCCCATCAACCCGGCATGGGCACCGGCCGCGAAAGGCAGAACCTGCAAGGTGATGTGAGGCTCCTCCGACACCCGCAGAAGGTGGTGGAGTTGCTTGGCCATGGTCCCGGCCCCGCCGATCACTCGACGCAGCGCCGCTTCGTCCAGGACCGCCCACAGCTCGAGCGGATCAGCGCGGCGGAGGGTGGCGTTCTGTCGGGCGAGCCGGACGTTCACCAAAGCGTCCAGTGCGTCCGGAGGCGAGTCCGGCTGAAGCGCTCCGGTCACCGCGCGGGTGTACTCCGGCGTTTGGAGCAGGCCAGGGACCAGCATCTCCCGGAAGTTCCGCATGGAAGTCGCCTCTGCCTCAAGCGCGATGTACGACGCGTACCGCTGCGTGATCACATCGGAGTAGGGCGTCCACCACATCCGCTGCCTGCCCTCCCCGGCCAGGGTGGCCAGGGCCGCCCGCGTCTCCGGGGCGGCGACCCGATAGGCGTCCAGCACTGCCTCGACCTCGTCGGGGCGGATGCCGGAGCGACCGTTCTCCACCCGGCTCACCTTGGATTGATGCCATCCGAGGAGTTCGGCTGTCTCGTTGACCGTGATCCCCAAACCCTCACGGATCTGGCGTAGTTCGGCACCGAGCATGCGGCGGCGAACGGTGGGCAGCGCGGGCACTTCGAACCTCCCGGAGCGGCGGCGTGAGTTCACAGTGTCCCGCAAAGAGCGACGCATGCACTCAACATTCACGCGTTCATATGCACTTCCACGGATTGCGTTGCCGACGCGAGCGTGGGTGTGCATGCTACGTGGAGTGGCCCGACCGATGCGTTCAGCAACCGCGCCAGGGCCCAACAGAGAGCACCCGTATGCCCTGTCCCATGCCGAAGGCAGGAACAACTGACCCCGGCGACCGCTGACACGGCCCCGGGGCATGGCCAACGCTAAAGAGGAGCGTCGACATGCGTCACTTTATCTCCCGCTGCTTCGAGCGCGTACGGAAGGCATCCGCACCCGCACCCGGAACTCCGGACCTCCCCGTCAGCGAACCCCAACCCCCCGCCCCGGCAAAGCCACCCCGCTCCGGCCAGGCCCAAAGCAACAGCACCTGCGGTGTCTACATCTGGGCCACCGCCCATGGAATCGACCTCAAGCCCAGCTCTCCGCTCGCCTCCTGCGACTGCCACAGGCATCGGCCCTCACCGGAGACAGGGACGTTCGTCGTCGACACCCGCACCGACCGCGTCGGTCAAGTGATGGGCAGCGAAGGCCCGTACGTCCAGCTCCGCCCGCCGCACGGCGGCAAGGAATGGGAAGCGCGCCCCGACGCCGTGCGGCCGGTCACCCGTTCCGAGCTGCTCAGTGCCAAGGTGCGGCAGGTCAACGCCGCCGAACGCTGGGGGAAGTGAGCGCCCGGCCCCCAAAACGGCGCGCACCCACAAGCGCACTCCCCCGAGTGCTCCGACGAGCCGTGGTTCCCGTCCAGCGCCGGGTAGAACCTGACCGCCCCGGAAGCGCTACCCGGTGAGGAACGCATGCCCAGCAGCCCGCCGCCGGTCCCCGGTCTCCGCGTCAGCCCGTACGGACCGGAGGCCGCCGCGTTCATCGAACGGTGGGTCCGGCGGACGGGGCTCATCCAGTCCTTCTCCGCCCAGCGGCGGTTCCGGAGGGCGGGGTGCGCGGCGTTCGCCGCCCGCGTGATGCCCGACGCCGAGTGCGGGCGGTTACAGCGGGGGGCGGCCTGGCTGGTGTGGTTCTTCATCCTCGACGGGCGGTCGGAGGAGTGCGGGGCGGGCGGGCCGCCCCCGCCCTACGCCGACACCCTGCTCGATTTCCTGCCCGTGGGCCTCGTCCACGCCCCACCGCCGCGCACGGCTCTGGAACGGGCCCTGGCCGACGCCTGGCGGATGGTGGCCCCGGCGATGTCGCCGGAATGGCGGCACAGATTCCGTACGCACTTCGGCGAGTTCGTCGACGCCTGGCTCCTGGAGGCGGCGGGCCCGGTCCGGCCGCTCCTCGACCTCGTCGAGTACACGAGCGGGCATGAAGTCCCGCCGGAGATCGGCTCGTTGGAGTCATTCGGGGAAGTCACCCGCGCCGCGGTGCTCTCCTTCCCCGGCGAGCGGGCGTTCTCCCCCGAGTTCCTCGCCTCCCGCGCGGACGCGCTCCGGACCGCGCGCGCCGCCCTCGAGACGGACCTGGCCCGCGAGGGCCTCCCGTGCGGCGCCACGTCCTACGCCGCCGCCCTCGCCGCCTGGCTGGACGGCCTGCCCCGGGGGCCGGAACGAGCGGCGGAGGACCGCAGGCTCAGCCTCACCGAGGACATCACCGGCTCCCCCGTCGACCTGCTCCGTCCCCGGCGTCCCGCGCCACCGCCCGTCCCCTCCGCGGGCGGCGGCGCGGGAGCCCTACATGGTGGCCGCGAGTAGCTCACGCGTGTAGTCGGCCTTCGGGCTGTCGAAGACCTCGTCGCGCGGGCCGCTCTCCACCACGCTCCCGGCCCGCATGACGGCGACACGGTCGCAGAAGTGGCGTACGACGGCGAGGTCGTGCGACACGAAGAGCAGGGAGAGCCCCAGCTCGTCGCGGAGGTCCATGAGCAGGTTGAGGACCTGCGCCTGCACGGACACGTCGAGCGCGGACACCGGCTCGTCGGCGATGATCAGCCGGGGGCGGAGGGCGAGGGCCCGCGCGATACCGATGCGCTGGCGCTGGCCGCCGGAGAACTCGTGCGGGTAGCGGTCCAGGTGGGCCGCGTCCAGCCCCACCTGGCCCAGGAGTTCGGCCGCTCGCTCGCGGCGGGCCGCCGCGTCCAGCCCGGTGTGCACGCGCAGGGGCGTGGTCACGATCTGCTCGACCGTGCGGCGCGGGTTGAGCGAGGCGTACGGGTCCTGGAAGACGAGCTGTACGTCACGGCTCAGCGCCTTCCGCACGGCGGGCAGGCCGATGTCCTGCCCGTCGAACCGGACACTTCCGGCAGTGGGCCGTTGCAACCCCGCGAGCACCCGCGCCGTCGTCGACTTCCCGGACCCGGACTCCCCCACCAGCCCCAGGGTCTCCCCCTGCCGCACCCGCAGACTGACGCCGCGTACGGCCGCGACGGCCTGCGCCTTGCGCCCCCAGAGGGTGCGGCGCCCGGGAAACTCGACGGTGAGGTCGACGACCTCGGCCAGCACCGCCCCGTGCACGGCGGGTCCGGCACCGCCGGAATCCACCGCGGCAACGGTACGGATCGGGTTCGGGTCCGGGTCGTCCACCGTGGGCAGCCGCGACCCCGGCACCGTCGAAAGCGTCGGGGCCGCGCCGATCAGGGCGCGGGTGTACGGGTGCGCGGCATCCGTGAGCAGCTTGCGGGTGGGGCCCTCCTCGACAGCCCGTCCCGAGCGCATGACCAGCATGCGCGAGCACGTCTCGGCGACCACCCCCACGTCGTGGGTGATCAGCAGCACCGCCGTACCGCTCTCCTCGACCAACTCCCCGAGCAGGGACAGCACTTGACGCTGCACCCGCGCGTCCAGCGCCGTCGTCGGCTCGTCCGCGATCAGCACGTCCGGCGTGTTGATCAGCGCCATGGCGATCATGACGCGCTGCCGCATGCCGCCGGAGAACTGGTGCGGGTGGTGGCGGGCACGGGCGGCCGGGATGCCGACGCGGTCGAGCATCGCGACGGCCTTCTCCCACGCCTCGCCGCGGCCCGCCCCGGCGTGGACGCGGTACGCCTCCGCCAGTTGCGCCCCCACCGTGTGGAAGGGCGACAGCGCGGCGAGCGCGTCCTGGAAGACCATGGCGATCCGCGCGCCGCGCAGCCCGCGCAGGGCGGAGTCGGGCGCCCCGACGACCTCGGTGCCGCCCACGGTGACGCTGCCCGTCACCGTCGTGCGGGCGGGGTCGTGCAGCCCCATCGCGGCGAGCCCCACCGTGGACTTGCCGGAGCCCGACTCCCCCACCAGCCCGAGGACTTCGCCGCGGGCGAGCTTGAAGGAGACGCCGTCCACGGCCGTGACCGCGGAGCCCCTGCCGGTGAAGGAGACGGTCAGATCACGCACTCGGAGTGCCGACGACGGCGCCGGAGCCTGTGCCGGTGTCGTGCCGGTCCCCGTGCGGAGCACCTGTGTCATGCGAGCCTCACCCTCGGGTCGAGCCATGCCACCACCAGGTCGGCGAGGGCGACGAAGAGCACCACGAAGAAGGCGGCGAGCAGGACCGTGCCCACCACCGTCGGCAGGTCGTTCTGGACGACGGAGTCGACGGCGAGCTTGCCGACGCCGCCGAGCCCGAAGACGGTCTCGGTGATGAACGCCCCGCCGAACAGGGCGCCCGCCTCCAGCCCGAGCAGTTGCACCAGCGGCGCGGCGGCGCCGCGCGCCGTGTACTTCGCGTGGGCCCGCAGGGCGCTGAGCCCCTTGCCGCGCGCGGTCCGCACATACCCCTCGTGCATCGTCTCCAGCATCTGGGAGCGGGAGAGGCGGGCGAAGACGGCGGCGTTGACGAAGCCGAGGACGAGCCAGGGCAGGGCCAGCCCGGCCGCCCAGGCGGCGGGGTCGTCGGCGAAGGGCGTGTAGCCGGGCACCGGGAGCGCGTCCGTCGTGTAGACGAGCAGGTACTGGAGCGCGTAGCCGAGGAAGTAGATCTGCACGCTCGCGCCGACGAGGGTGAAGCCGGACAGCAGCCGGTCGGTGACCGTGCCGTGGCGCAGCGCGGAGACGAAGCCCGCGCCGATGCCGAGGACGACGATCACGGCGAGGGCGCCGCCCGCGACGGACAGGGTGACCGGGAAGCGGTCGCCGATGGCGTCGAGGACCGGCTGGTGGAGGGTGTAGGAGTAGCCGAGGCAGGGCGCGGAGCAGTCGATGGGACTGCCGTCGACGTCGGCGATGGTGCGGCCGGCGACGAGTCCGCGGAGGTAGTCGGTGAACTGCCCGGCGATCGGCTGGTCGAGTCCCATGCTGTGGCGCACGGCCTCGACCTGCGCGGTGTCGCACTTGGGGCCGCAGGCGATGAGCGCCGGGTCGGAGGGGGCGGCGTAGAAGAGCCCGAAGGCGACGGCGGTGATCGCGAGGAGCACCGCCGCGGCCTGGACGACGCGCCGCAGCACATAGGCGGTCACGTCAGGGCTTCTTCACATAGAGGTCGACGGCCGCGATGGAGCCGTAGATGGGGTGGACGGCGGCGCCGCCGACGTCCTTGCCGCGGAACTGGGTGACGCTGGTGTAGAGGAAGGGCACGACCGGCACGTCCTTCATGACGACCTGTTCCAGGTCGATGAGCGCGGCGGCCTTCTGCTGCGCGTCGCCGATGCCCGCGATGCGCTCCAGCTCCTTGTCGACCTCAGGGTTGCTGTAGCGGATGGAGTTGGAGAGGGCGTCGAGCTTGCTGTGGTAGCTGTCGGGCAGCAGGGTGGAGGGGGTGGGCCAGTCCACGGAGTTGGTGGAGATCCACAGGTCGTAGGGGGCGTCGCCGCGGAAGACCTGGTCGTTGAAGGCGGCCTTGTCCATCGGCTTGGTGACGAGCTTGATGCCGGCCTTGGCGAAGGCGTCGACGAGAACCTGGGCGAGGCGGTCCTTCTCGGGGGCGTCGCTCTCGTAGGCGTAGGTCAGCGTGGTGACGCTCTGCTTGGCCTTGGCGAGGTGCTCCTTGGCCTTCTCGATGTCGCCGCCGGGCTCGACCGGGTAGAGGTCGTACTTCTTCCAGCCGACGACGGCGGGCGAGGAGAGGGTGGTGGCGAAGTCGCCGAGGCGCGGGCCGCCGAGCACCTGGCGGGCCTGCTCGCGCGGGAAGAGATAGTGGATGGCCTTGCGCACCTCGGGGTCGGTGACACGGCTGTTCTTGATGTAGAGGTCCTCGGTGTACGCGCCCTGGCTGCCCGCGACGAGGAGGTCCTTCTTCTTGGGGTCGCGCTGGGCCTCGGCGTAGAGCTCCGGCGGCACCTCGTTCTTGGTGGAGACGGTGGTGCTGCCGTCACCGCGGCCGTTGAGGACCTCCTGCGCGGTGTTGAGGATCTTCTTGCCGAAGGTGAACTCGAAGCGCTCGGCGTACTGGTGGCGGATCGGGTCGGTCTCCGGCTTCCAGTGCGGGTTGCGCTCCAGGGTGAGGCTCTGGTTCTGCTTGTGCCCGGCGATCCGGTACGGGCCGGTGGCGAACGGTTTGACGTCGTAGTCGGTGCCGGTGTCCTTGTCCTTGCGGACGGGGGACGAGGAGGACTGGGCGGCCATGTAGGGCACGTCGGACTGCGGCTCGGGGAAGTGGAAGACGATGGTCTTGTCGTCCGGTGTCTCGATCGCCTTGAGATCGCCGTCCTTGGGGCCGCCGTACTTCTTGACGGCGGCGGTGCGGTCCTCGGAGCCGGTGAGCCACTCGGGCCAGTAGGTGGGACCGAGTTCGAAGCCGGGGGCGAAGGTGCGCTCGATGCCGTACTTGACGTGCTCGGCGGTGATCGGCTCGCCGTCCTCCCAGGCGATGCCGTCCTTGAGCCGGTACGTCCAGGTGCGGCCGCCGTCGGAGGACTGGCCGGTGTCGGTGGCGAGGTCGCCGACCAGCTTGGGCTTGCCGTCCACGACCTGATACTGCGTCAACTGACGGCCCCACAGCAGCGAGGTGCTGTAGGACTCGCCCGCGTAGATCTTCTGCGGGTCGAGGTGGCTGTAGTCGTTGAGGTTGGCGATCCTGACGGTGCCGCCGGACCGCGCGTCGGGGGCGGCGGGGGCCGGGCCCTGGCTGTCCTTGGCGGTGCCGAGGGTGGCGGTGAGCCGCTGCCCGCTCTTGACGGCGTTCGCGCCGCCGTCCTTCCCGCCGCCCGCCCCGTCCGAGCCCGCGCCGGCCGAGCAGGAGCACATCAGCATGACGGCGGCGGTGGCGAGGGCCGGTAGGGCTGCGGTGCGCGTGCTGAAGCGGGGCATGGTGAACTCCGTTGATCGGAAAGGTGTGGTGCGGTGACGTGGCTTGGGGTCAGCGGACGGTACGCGGGTCGAGCGCGTCGCGCACCGCATCGCCGAGGAGGTTGAAGGCGAGGACGAAGACGAGGATCGCCACGCCGGGGAAGACCATGTAGGTCGGGTCAGCGTAGAAGACCTCGGAGCCGCGGGAGATCATGCGTCCCCAGTCGGGGACGGGCTCGTTGATGCCGACGCCGAGGAAGGACAGCGCGGCCTCGGCGGTGACGATGCCGGGCACGGCGAGGGTGATGTGCACGAGCACCGGCGCCCAGACGTTGGGCAGCAGCTCGCGGAGGACGATGTGCCGGCGGCTCGCGCCGACGGCCCGCACGGCCTCGATGAACTCCCGCTCGCGCAGGCTCCGTACGGACGTCCGCAGCACCATCGCGAGCGGCACCCAGCCGAAGGCGGCGAACACCAGGATGAGCGAGGTGAACTGCATCCAGGCGGGCTCGTTCTCGCCGGGGTCGACAAAGCGCGTCTGGATGACGGGGCTCAGCGCGAGCAGCAGCAGGAGTGTCGGAAAAGCGAGCAGCACATTGCATACGAATGTGAAGGCACGGTCGGCGACACCGCTGAGGTAGCCGACGGTCACGCCGAGGACGACGCCGACGACGGCGATCACCGTGACCGAGGCCAGGGCCACCAGCAGCGAGGTGCGCATGCCGTAGAGGAGCTGGGTGAGCACGTCGCGGCCGAGGCCGGGTTCGATGCCGAACCAATGCTCGGCGGAGATACCCCCGTTGGGCAGGACGGGCAGGCCCTCGGCGCTGAGCAGGCCGGGTTCGTTCTGCCCGTAGTGCTCCTTGGGGTTCTTGCCGTAGAGGGCGGCGAGCAGGGGCGCCGCGAGCGCGAGGAGGGCGCAGAGGACGACGACGGCGAGCGCGGCCATGCCGGTCCTGTCCCGCCGGAAGGCCCGGCAGGCGGTGGCGAGGGGGCCTCGGGACGGCGTTCCGGGGGGTCCTCCTGAGTGCACTTCGGCCATTTGCTGCCGCGCTCCTGAATCGCTCCGGCCGTCGCTCGGTTACTCGACGGGCCTCTTTTCGGCCGGGGTGGCGGGGGTCTCCCGCCCCGGGGTGCGGCTCATTAGATCCGATGGTTTCCTGCGCGGCAAATCATGTTTTTGAAGGCGGTTTGGATAATTCATCGTTGATTACAAGGAATCTTCGCTGGTCAACATCCCTGTAACATTAATTCCCCTCTTTCCCCCGCAAACCGGGCGACCGACGGGGTCCCTCCCGGCCCGGAGCGGCTTCCGCGAGACGTGCCTCACACCACTTCAGGCCACCCCCGGTCAACTACTCAGGGTTTTCAACCAGCGACCGAAAGTGTCCGCTGGGGGTGCGTTCATGCTCAACTTGGGCAAGACTCCGGTCCGTTATCCGAAACCAACCAAGGGAGCGTTCGGAATGCGGTACATCACTGGGGGGATCGCGCTGGGGGCCGCGCTGGCACTGGGCGGCCTGGTGGCGGCCGGGACGACAGCGGCGAGCGCCGCACCCGCACCCGCCGCGGCGCAGACGGAGAGTCTGTTCCCGCAGAGCCTGTTCGCACCTTCCGCGCTGGTCCTGACAGTTGGCCAGGGAGAGTCCGCCGCCGACTCCGGCATACAGCGCGCCGTCACACTGACCTGTATGCCGAAGGCGGCCGGCACCCACCCGGACGTCAAGGGCGCCTGCGCGGCTCTGCGGGCCGCGAGCGGTGACTTCGAGAAGGTCACGGCGGTCAAGGCCGACACGTTCTGCACCAAGGAATGGAACCCGCAGGTCGTCACCGCGGAAGGTGTCTGGGAGGGCCAGCGGGTCAGCTTCGAGAAGACCTTCGCCAACCCGTGCATGCTGAAGGCGGGCAAGGGCCTGGTCTTTGAGTTCTGAGGACCCGAGCCCGACCGTCGACGCGTGAGACGGCCCCCGGACACCGTGGAGGTGTGTCCGGGGGCCGCCGTTCGTGGGGGTGCCTCAGCCGATGTGCATGCCGTACTCCGCGAGGGCGCGGGTGACCGGCTCGTAGTAGGTCGTGCCGCCGATCATGCAGTTGCCGTTGCCGCCCGAGGTGAGGCCCAGCGCCGTGTTGTCGTGGAAGAGGGGGCCGCCGCTGTCGCCGCCCTCGGCGCAGACATCGGTCTGGATCAGTCCGCTGACCGTGCCCTCCGGGTAGTTCACCGTGGCGTTGAGCCCGGTGACCTTGCCGCTGTGCACGTGCGTGGTCGAGCCGCTGCGCGTCACGCCGTCGCCGACGGCGGGGTCGGCGGCCCGGGTGATGGGCTGGGTGCCGCCGTAGAGGTCCACCCGGCTGAGATGATCAGCGGCCGGGGCGTACTGGACAAGGGCATGGTCCTCGCCGGGGAACGTCGAGGAGACGGTCTTCCCGCTCCAGGACCCGGCCCGGGCCTCGTCCGGGCTCGCGGCCCACTGCGGTTCGACGTTGCCGCAGTGCCCGGCGGTGAGGAAGTACGGGTTGTTGTTGGCGTCGAGGACGTTGAACCCGAGCGAGCAGCGGTACTTGCCGCCGTAGATCCCGCCGCCGCCCGCGATGTACCGGGTGAGCTTCGTGGCCGTTCTCTTCACGAGCACGACGTCGCCGAGGGACTTGGCGGCCCTGTTGAGCCGGGCCAGCTCGGCGCCCTTCACCGTGGGGTCGGCGCTGACGACGAGCTTGCCGACTCTCGGGTCGGTCACCCAGGCCGTACCGGGAATGGCGGGCATCGAGTCCAACACCACGCGTGCGGCTTCGAGTCGGATCTCGGAGTAGGTGGTGTCGGACGCTTCGGCTTGCTGTGGACCGAGGGTCACCGCCGCGAGGGCGGTCACCGACAGAGCGGCCAGGACGGCGCGCACTCGAACCCGGAAAGGCTTCAACTCGGCACCTCCAGTGGGGGGACAGGCCGGGCGGTGGGGCGCCCATGGGCCCGGAAGGACGGCTGGCACGAACCCGTGCGTGGCTTGACGAAATTCGCGTCCATGCCAAGGTGTCGTCGAGTATCTCCACCGGACGAGGGAGTGCACAAGGCTTACTTCCCGTTGCGCGCATATTCATGCGCGCTCCCCCGAGTGACCCAACTCACGTACAGCACAGGGCAGTTGAGTGCCGCGCGATCTCCTACGCCAGGCCCGTGCCCTCCTCGTCCGGGGGCTTCGCCGGGGCGGACGGCGCCGCCGGGGCGGGCGGCTGATGGTGCTGCTCGGCCCGCTCCAGGAAGCGCAGCAGCTCCACCGGGAAGGGCAGCACCAGCGTGGAGTTCTTCTCCGCGGCGACGGCGACGATCGTCTGCAGCAGCCGGAGCTGGAGGGCCGACGGCTGCTCGGACATCGTGGCCGCGGCCTCCGCCAGCTTCTTCGAGGCCAGGAGCTCCGCGTCGGCGTTGATCACCCGGGCCCGCCGTTCGCGCTCCGCCTCCGCCTGCCGGGACATCGACCGCTTCATCGTCTCCGGCAGCGACACGTCCTTGATCTCGACGCGGTCGATCTGCACGCCCCAGCCGATGGCCGGGCTGTCGAGCATCAGCTCCAGGCCCTGGTTGAGCTTCTCCCGGTTGGAGAGGAGGTCGTCCAGGTCGCTCTTGCCGATGATCGAGCGCAGGGACGTCTGGGACATCTGCGAGACGGCGAAGCGGTAGTCCTCGACCGCGATCACGGCCTCGGCGGGGTTGACGACCTTGAAGTAGACGACCGCGTCGACGCGCACCGTGACGTTGTCCCGGGTGATGCCCTCCTGGGCGGGCACCGGCATCGTCACGATCTGCATGTTGACCTTGCGGAGCCGGTCGACACCGGGGATCACCATGGTGAAGCCGGGCGTCCTGACCTCCGGGAGCAGCCTGCCGAGCCGCAGCACCACGCCGCGCTCGTACTGCTTCACCACGCGGGCCGCCGCCATCGCGTACACCGCGCACGCGGACCCGGCGCCCGCCGCCGCCAATACCAGTTCCTCGACCATGGCACGACCCCTTGCCCTGCATGTCAGGTGTCACATCCCACGGTAGGCCCGTCCCGGACCGGGGTCGAGCCCCCGGCCCGGCGGGCCGGGCCGGGGGCTCCGTGCTGCTGGCCGCAAGGCGTGGGGAAGGGGTCGGTGCTCGCTCGCGGTCAGGGTCCGTGCGCGCCGGGCCGCTCAGAAGACGCTCACTCCGTACGCCTTGAGCGCCGGGCCGACCGGCTGGAAGAAGGTCGTGCCGCCGGTGGTGCAGTTGCCGCTGCCGCCGGAGGTCAGCCCGAGGGCCGCGGACCCGGCGAAGAGGGCGCCGCCGCTGTCCCCGGGCTCGGCGCAGACATTGGTCTGGATCAGTCCGCGGACGATCTGGCCGCTGCCGTAGTTGACGGTCGCGTTCAGGCCGGTGACCTTGCCGCCGTGCACGTGCGTCGTGGAGCCGCTGCGCTGTACGGCCTGGCCGACGGACGCGTTGCCCGCGGAGGTGATGCGCTGGGTGCTGCCGTTGTAGAGGTCGACGGCGCTGGGGTGGGCGACGGAGCCGTTGGTGTACTGCACGATGCCGTAGTCGTTGCCGGGGAAGCTGGTGCCGGTGGTGGGGCCGATGCTGGTGCCGTGCCCGGCGTCGGCGTAGTAGGGCGGCTTGCCCTGGGTGCAGTGGCCCGCGGTGAGGAAGTAATAGGTGGTGCCCTTGCGGACGTTGAAGCCCACGGAGCAGCGCCAGGTCGGCGCGTAGATGGCGTCACCGCCGGCGAGGAACTTCCGGAACGTGCCGGGGGTGCGCTCGACGCGTATCGCGTCGGCGTCCGGCCCGGCCTGCTGTCTGATACGGGCTATCCGGTCGGCGGAGACGGTGGAGTCCGCGGTGACGACGACGGTGCCGCTGCCGCTGTCGGTGACCCATGCCGTGCCCGCGACGTCCGCGGCCTGCACGGCCGCGCTCGCGGCGGACAGCCGGGCGGCCGTGACGGCGGAGCCGCCGCGGTCGGCGGCGTGGGCGTCGGTGGCGACGAGCGCGGCGGCGGCGAGGAGGCCGGTGGCGACGGCGACGCGGGCTCGTTTCCCGGTGGTGCGCTGGGGGGTGGTGCGCTTGATCCTCACGTTGTCTTCCTCCCGTGGGGGGTCGGGTGAGGCGCAGCCAATCGGGCCCGGCCGTTCCGTTTTCGCCGTGCCCCTGACAAGCGCTCCGGCGAGTATTCGGCCCCTGCCGCGGGTACCGCAAGAGCACCTTTCGGACGCCGCGGGCTTCAAACGCCGCGCAGATCACCCGAAAGACGCATTTCCTTACGCACGGCCCGAGTTGGCCCTCAAGGGCGGTAGCGTATGACCCGGCGCACCACGGTGCGCCCCCCTTCAAGGAGGAGCCGACACGCGTCGGGTCCACGGGGGGCCCGGCAATCGGGTTCCTCCGGTAGCGGTCGCCGGAATCACGGCCGCGACGAAAGGGGGGCGCCCCGAATGGGTCGTCACCGCAGGCCACGTCCGTCGATCTGGAAGCGTATGACGCTGAAGGTGAGGAGGTGGTTCAAGGGCTGACCGGAGGCTAGAAGTATTAGCCTCCGGCCCGAAAAGCCCTGCTGCAGGCCCCCGCTGCGGATGATTCCGATCCGTGGTGGGGGCTTCCTTGCTGTGCACGGCCGTTGTTGCACTAGCCGATCCGGCCGCGCAGGCGTCAGCTTAGCGCCGACACGGGCCGTAGTACCAGCCGTTGTGCACCATCCCGCGCGTCGGCCCCCTCGTCGTCGACTCGCAGGGCCGGGGAAGGTCCCCGTCAGGCGGCCGACACCGTCCGCTCCCCCGCCGGGACCTCCAGGCGGAGTCCGTTACCCGGCGGTGGGAACGGGCAGATGAACGCGTCGGAGAAGGCGCACGGCGGCAGCACCGCCCGGTTGAAGTCGACCGTCACCGCGCCGGAAGGCGACGGCCTCGGCACGTACAGGAACCGGAAGCGGTAGCTGGACACCCCGCTCGTCCCGTCCGCGAAGACCGCCCACAGGGAGCCGTCCGCCTCCTCCCCGACCCGCAGCGTGTGCTCGTCGCCGCCGACGCGGAAGGCCAGTTCGCCGGAGAGCCCGAGGCCCCGCTCCCGCCCGTCCGCGTTCTCGACGCTGACGGTGCGGCTTTGCCCGTACGGGCGGAACTCCCCGTCCAGCACCCAGCGTTCGTCGTGGTCGAAGACGTCGATGCCGGTGAAGGAGCGGCGGGCCGCCGAGTCGGGGTCGTAGACGCGGACCGCCCACAGTCCTTCGCGGCGAATGATCAGCAGCCGCCGCTGCCCGTGGGCGATGCGGGCCGTCCCGGGCTCGCTGTCGGCGGTGAGCCGGATCCCGCCCTCGGCGGGCCGTCCGTCGACGGTCAGCCCGTCGGCGGGCGAGGCGGTGAGCAGGACGCTCCCGCCGTCCGGGGACGCGGTCCAGTGCCCCGGGACGGCGGGGATGCGGCCCTCGGGGTGATCGGCCAGCCAGTACGTGCCGGTGAGCGCGAGCGGGCCGTAGGGCGCGGAGACCGCTTCGGTGCGCTCCTGTTGCCAGGTCTTCCACTGCTGTCGCGTGTCGGGGCTCATGCGGGTCAACCTTTCACAGGGGAGTGCGCGGCGGGCAGCGGGAGCCCCAAGTGGTGCCGGAGCGTCGGGCCGGTGTACTCCGTACGGAACGCGCCGCGCTCCTGGAGCAGGGGGACGACACGGTCGACGAAGTCGTCGAGCCCGCCCGGGGTGAGGTGCGGGACGAGGATGAAGCCGTCGGCGGCGTCCGAGGTGACGAACTCGTCGAGTTCCGCGGCGACCGCCTCCGGGGTGCCGATGAAGGACTGCCGCCCGGCGGTCTCGATCACGGTCTGCCGGATGGAGAGCCCCTTCGCCTCGGCGACGGCCCGCCAGCGGGCGGCGACGGCGAACGGGTCGCCGATCCCGACCCGGCCCTGGGCGACCGTGCCGTCGGGGTCCGGGTCGATGTCGGGGAGCGGCCCGTCGGGGTCGTACGCGGAGAGGTCCCGGCCCCACACCTGTTCCAGGGTGAGCAGGGCGGTCTGGGGCGAGACCTGCTGCTTGCGGATCTCGGCGGCCTTCTCCTGGGCCTCGGCGGCGGTGTCGCCGAGGACGACGGTCACCCCGGGCATGATCTTCAGCTCGTCGGGGGTCCTGCCGTGCGCGGCGAGCCTGCTCTTGACGTCGGCGTAGAAGGCGCGGCCCGCCTCCGGGGTGCCGTGCCGGGTGAAGATGACGTCGGCGGTGGCGGCGGCGAACGCGCGTCCCTCGGCGGAGTCGCCCGCCTGGATGACGACGGGGTGCCCCTGCGGGCCGGGGGCCACGTCGAACACCCCCGAGATGCCGAAGTGTTCGCCCTCGTGGGCGAAGGGCCGGGGGACGCCGTCCGGCGCCCAGGAGTCCCAGAGTTCGCGGGCGGTGGCCACGAACTCGGCGGCGCGGGTGTAGCGGTCGGCGTGGTCGAGGTAGCCGCCGCGGCGGAAGTTCTCGCCGGTGAAGGCGTCGGAGGAGGTGACGACGTTCCAGGCGGCGCGGCCGCCGCTGAGGTGGTCCAAGGAGGCGAGGCGGCGGGCGAGTTCGTAGGGCTCGTTGAAGGTGGCGTTGACGGTGGCGGCCAGTCCGAGCCGGTCGGTGACGGCGGCCAGGGCGCTGAGCACGGTGATCGACTCGGGGCGGCCGACGACGTCGAGGTCGTGGATCCGCCCCTTGTGCTCGCGCAGCCGCAGCCCCTCGGCGAGGAAGAAGAAGTCGAACAGGCCGCGCTCGGCGGTGCGCGCGAGGTACTCGAAGGAGACGAAGTCGATCTGGCTGCCGGAGCGCGGATCCGCCCAGACGGTGGTGTTGTTGACGCCGGGGAAGTGGGCGGCGAGGTGCATCCGTTTACGGGTGGTCATGCGATCCCCTTCACCGTGGCGTAGCGGTTGGCCGGGCGGGGCAGGCACAGGTGCTCGCGGAGCGTGCCGCCGGGATAGAAGGAGCGCAGCAGCCCGCGGTGCTGGAGCACGGGCACGGTCCCGTCGACGAGCAGCGGGATGTCCCGGTCGGGGTCGCCGGGCCGGAAGTGGAAGCCGTCGACCGCGCCGTCCGCGTACCAGGCGCCCGCCAGGTCGGCGAGGGCCACCGCGTCGGCGGCGGCGTGGAGCGCGACGGGCAGGGAGGCGAGGACGACGATCCGGCCGGGGTCGCGGCCGAACGCGCGGGCGCGCCGCCGCAGTTCGTCGCGGACCGCCCGTACCGCGTCCGGGCCGGCGTCGGCCTTGGTCCGTACGTAGGCGACGTCCGCGTGGCGGGCGGCGGCCGCGCGGGGCAGCGGATCGGTGGCGTCGACGGCGACGACGGGGTGGCCCTGTGGGGGGCGGGGCACGATGGAGGGGCCGCGGACGGCGAAGCCGGTGCCCCGGTAGTCGACGTAGTGGAGCTTGTCGCGGTCGACGAAGCGGCCGGTGGCCACGTCGCGGATCTCGGCGTCGTCCTCCCAGCTGTCCCAGAGCCGGGTGGCGACGTCGGCGACCTCGCCCGCCTCCTGCCAGAGTTCGCGGGCGGGGGCGGCGGGGCGGCGGCCGAAGTGGCGGGCCGCGGCCTCGTCGGTGGAGACGTCGACGGTCCACCCGGCCCGGCCGCGGCTCACCCAGTCGAGGGTGGCGACGGCGGAGGAGACGTGGAACGGCTCGGTGTGCGTGGTGGTGACCGTCGGCACGAGCCCGATCCGGCCGGTGACGGGCGCGACGCGGGCGAGCACGGCGAGGGCGTCGAGGCGGCCGCCGCCCCGCCGGGGCGGGCCGAGGGTGTCGCCGAGGGTGACGAAGTCCAGCTTGCCGTGTTCGGCGAGGCGCGCCGCGCGGGCGTAGGGCTCGGCGCTCCGGGCGCCGGGCCGGTCGATGGCGACGGCCAGGTGGAGCGGCCGGGTGGGTACGGGTGAGGGCATGGGGGTTCCCTGGGGTGTGAGGGACGTGTCGGTGGTGGACCGGTACGCGCGTCAGCCGAGCGGCGGGAGAGCCGGAGCAGGGTCCGGAGCGGGGGGATGATCCGCCGGGCGGGCCCTCGCGCTCCCGGCCGGGAACCGCTCCCGTGTGCCGTCGTCCGGGAACAGGTCCCGGACGGCGCCGAGCGCGGCCCGTACCGTGGCGTCGTTCTGCCGGAAGGCGGGGCCGTTGGTGCGCGGGCGGGTGAAGGCGCCGGTGGCGCGGGCGTCGGTGTGCGGGCCGAGGGCGAAGCGGCGGGGGTGCGGGCGGCCGTCCCGGTCGAGCATCCGGCCGTCCTCGGGGCTGACGGCCAGCAGCCCGGCGGGGGTCACGGTGGTCTCGGCGGCCAGTCCGCGCAGCAGCCGGTCGCCCGAGCGGGCGACCGTGGGGGCCGGGAGCCGGGCCTCGACGAGCGTCTTCGCCTCGGTCACCGCGCCGGGCGCGACCGCGCTGCGGGCGCGGAAGACCCCGCGTCCGCGGTCGGCGGTGACCTCGGTGTCCGCGCCGAGGAAGCGCACGAGTCCGGCGCGGGACAGTGCGAGGAGCTGCCGCATCCGGGGGCCGGGCGGCCCGGAGGCCACGTAGCTGAAGAAGCCGTGCCACCAGGTGCCGATGTCGCCCAGGCCCATGAGCTGTCCGTAGACGGACAGCAGCGCGAGGAAGACGGCCAGGTCGGGGCTGTGGCGGGGGTCGTGGCGGCGGGCGAGGTCGGCTTCGATGTGGGCGCGGACGCCCTCCTGGAGCGCCTCGGTGCCGGGGTACCGCACACCGGCCAGGGGGTGGTCGAGGGCGGCCAGGTCGAGCCGGTCGGCGGGGTCGGGCACCGAGGCGGAGACGAGCGCGTCGAGTTCGGCGCTGCCGGGGTCGCACAGGGCGTACTTCGCCTCGAAGTCCGGCCAGTTGACGCGGGTGCGCTCCGGGTGCGCGGTGAACAGCCGGTGGTAGTGGGCGAATCCCAGCTCCTTCTCGACCAGCGGCCAGATGTCGCGGTGGAAGTCGGGCGGGACGGGGCGGCGGCGCAGTTCCTCGATCTCGGCGGGGCCGAGGAAGCGGGGCAGCGGCGGCCGTTCGCCCTGCCACGGGTAGTCGATCTTCGTGCGGTAGGGGACGCCGCGCCGCGATCCGACGTGCAGGACGGGTTCCCGCCCGGAGGGGTGGTAGGTCAGGGTGCCGGTGCCGTCGTCGGTGTACGTCCCGCCGCGGCCCTCGGTGACCAGCACCATCAGGTCGACGAAGGCGAGTCCGAAGCCGCGGACGATGACGTCCTCGCCGGGGCGCAGTCCGCCGAGGTCGCTGTCGGCGGTGAACTCCGGTGGGAGATAGGTGAGTCCGTGGTCGGATGCGAACCGGGCGAGGGCGTCCTGTTCGCTGTCGGGCACGGCGGGCAGGTGCCCCAGGGCGAGGACGACGAGGTCGGCGGTCAGGGGTTCGGTCCGCCCTTCCAGCCACAGGCGCTGGCGTCCGGCGCGGGGTCCGGAGAGCCGTAAGGCGCGGCGGCGGTGTTCGTGGACGACGACGCCGGGCGGCAGGGCGGCCACGGCGCGGGCGTACGTCCAGTCCAGGTAGGCGCTCTGCAGCCGTCTGCTGGGGAAGCTCCGGGGTGTCAACTCGCGGGCCTCGGTGAGTGTTTCGGGGTCGAGGCCGGGCACGGCGCCGTCGCGGACGAGGCCGGCCCATTCGGCGAGGGAGGGGCCTTCGCGTACGGGTCCCTCCTGCTGCACGGTCTCGTCGGTGTACATCGTGACGTCCTCCGCCATGGAGTTCATCCACAGCAGCGGGGACTGGTCGCGCCGCCAGACGCGGCCGCCGCCGGGCGGGTACGGGTCGACGACATGGAGGTCGAGGCGGGCGCCCGCGAGGAGTTCGGGCGCGTTGGCGGCGATCCGTTCGACGAGGCCGGTACCGCGGGGGCCCGCGCCGACGATGACGAGCGAGGGGACGGCGGGAGCGAGAGGGACGAGAGGCATGGGAGGGACGGCGGGTACGGCCGGGTGCGCGGACATGCGGAGGCTCCGTGGATGCGGGGATCGAACACGGGAGTTGAGGCCGTCACACCGGGCCGCGCCCCTCAGCGCGACCGGACCCCGAGGCTAAGCCGGGGTCCTGGCCTGCTGTCAAGCATGTCCATTCCACCGTCCACGATGCGGACGGGCCGTCTCAACGCCATTGACGCGGAACCGGATGGCTGTTCCACTTGGCACATGCACTCAGGGCAACGGCTGGTCACACGGGACCACATCGACTTCGGTCGGGTGTGGTCCGCCTCGTGTCCGGGCTCCCCTGTACTCTCCCCGGGTTCCTGTACCGGCCTCCGGCCCGGCTCCGGTCCCCGTCAGGGCTGATCGCGCCCCGCGCGAGCCCGTACGCCTTCACACCGCGGCGGTCGGCCGCACCCTTCCCCTCGTTTCCCCTCGTTCCGCCCTGCTCAGCAATCGCATCCACAGCAGTCGCAGCCATCGCAGCAGTCGCTGTTCTGGCAGCAGTTGCAGCAGCATTCGCACTCGCCGCAATCGCATCCGCTGCAGTCGCAATCACACTTGTCGCACCACGCCTCGCGCTTGTGACCGTGCCAGGGGTCCGTGTAGTCCGTGCAGCACACCTGGCACGTGCAGAAGAGCCCGGCCCACACCGCGCAGCCGGCGACCAGTCCGCGCCGCCGTCCTTCCCTCGGCGGCTCGGGCGGGGCGCCGGGCGGCATGACCGGCGGCGGGCCGAACGCGCCCTGCGCACCGTGCTCCAGGGCCTCGTGCCCGGCCGCGGTGGGGTGCCGGTGGCCGCACCCGTCGGTGCCGAACGCCCGGTCGACGGCGCGCTCCAGTTCGTGCGCCAGCAGGAGGTGCGCGAGCCGGCCCTGCGCCTTGCTCGCGAAGTCGACCTCCCGCAGCGCGAGCCGCACCCCGTGCACCGCGTCGTCGCACAGCCGCCGCACCTCGGCGAGGTCCGCGCCGGTCACGGCGACCGGGTTCCAGGCGCCGGTCCGGGCGTCCTCCGCCAGGTCCTCGACGGCGTCCAGCAGGTGGGCGAGCCGCCCGAAGAGCCGTCCCGCCTCCTCCAGCGGCGCCCGGTTGGCGGGCCTGCCCGCCAGCACCGCAGTGTGACCGAAGGCCGCGGCGGTCGCCGTCTCGGTCGGCTCGGTTATCGCCAACAGCGGTGTGCCGGCTCCGGCCAGGGCCTCGATACCGGCCTGCCGGTCGACCGCGTCCACCAGCACGGCCGTGTCGAACCCGAGGTCCGAACCCGTACGGGCACCGGCCCGGTCCCACCTGGCGGCGACCCTGCGGGCGGCCGCGGCGACCGGACGCCGCGCCAAGAGGCCGTCGCCGTCGGCGACATGGTCCCGCATCTTCGCCGACGCGAGGACGAGCGAGACGGACGCGGCGAGCCGCGCGCCCTCGCCCTTGGCCACGGACGCGGTGCGCATCCCGCGCAGCGGACAGGGCCCCGCCGTGCGCCGCCACGTGTCCGCGCCCCCGGCGCCCGGGGACTGAGCCTCCACCAGAACCGAAATGACCAGTCCGTCATAGTTCGTCGCGACGCGCGCGAATTGTCCGTGGTCGCCACGCAGCGCCAGACACAGCCCGCAGAGATGGGCCATCCACTCCGCGCGCATCGACTCCGACAGCCGATGACGGCATGGTCTGACGATCCCGAACAATTCCGGCCCCCGTGTGTGGTGTGCTGAGACCCGGGCATCCTAATCACCGGACAACCACACCGGCCCGCAGCCCGCGGCGCCCACCCCCGTCCCGCATATGCCCAGGTCCAGAGCGTGTGGCGAAGCTCTCTGGCGATCTGACGCACCGCCAAGCGCTTTGCACCAGATGCGTCACGAAATCCTCGCTTGGCGGCTATCCACTTGGCACACCATCCACAACATGGACGACGATAGAGAAGCGGTCGGACCACACCGCGTGTGAGAGGAGGCGTCCATGGGATCGGTGCGCAAGGCGAGTGCCTGGCTCGGCCTCGTCGACGACGGCGATGACGAGCGCTACTACGACGACGACTACGCCGAGGGGCCCGAGCCCGGCGACTCCTGGGTGACCAACCCGAAGGTGCGGGTGGCGGACGAGACCGCGCAGGAACAGGGCACCCGCATCGCCACGGTCACCCCGGACGGCTTCCGGGACGCCCGGGGCATCGGCGAGCTCTTCCGCGAGGGCGTCCCGGTGATCGTGAACCTCACCGGCATGGAGCCCAACGACGCCAAGCGGGTCGTGGACTTCGCGGCCGGGCTGACCTTCGGCCTGCGCGGCTCGATCGAGCGCGTGGCCAACCGCGTCTTCCTGCTCACCCCCGCCGACTACCAGGTGCTCAGCGGGGAGGCGGGGCGCCGCGCGAACGGCGGCTTTTTCAACCAGAGCTGACGTTCCGCCCCGAGTCGGCGCTCCGGACGCCATCAATTCGGGTGAAACCGGGCGGAGGCGGGGAAGCGGTGCTCACCGGAAGGCGTCGATGCCGGTGAGCGCCTTGCCCAGCACCAGCTGATGCATCTCCACCGTGCCCTCATAGGTCAGCACGGACTCCAGGTTGGTGGCGTGGCGCATGACCGGGTATTCGAGGGAGATCCCGTTGGCGCCGAGGATCGTCCGCGCCGTACGGCAGATGTCGATCGCCTCGCGCACGTTGTTGAGCTTCCCGAAGCTGACCTGCTCCGGCCGCAGCGTCCCCGCGTCCATCCGCAGCCCCAGGTGGTGGGCGAGCAGCAGCCCCTTGTGCAGTTCCACGGCCATGTCGGCGAGCTTCGCCTGGGTGAGCTGGAAGCCGCCGATGGGCTTGCCGAACTGCTCCCTCGTCCGCGCGTAGTCCAGCGCCGACTCGAAGCAGCTGCGGGCCGCGCCCAGCGCGCCCCAGACGATCCCGTAGCGGGCGTGGCTCAGACAGCCGAGCGGACCGCGCAGCCCGACGGCCTCCGGCAGGACCGCGTCGGCGGGCAGCCGCACCTCGTCGAGGACCAGCTCGCTGGTGACCGACGCGCGCAGCGACCACTTGTGCTTGATCTCCGGCGCGGAGAACCCGGGGCTGTCCGTCGGCACGACGAAGCCGCGGATGCCCTCGTCGGTCCGCGCCCAGACGACCGCGACCCCGGCCACCGAACCATTGGTGATCCACATCTTGCGGCCCGTCAGCACCCAGTCGGTGCCGTCGCGCTTGGCGTAGGTGCGCATGCCCGCGGGGTCCGAGCCGTGGTCGGGCTCGGTCAGCGCGAAGCAGCCGATGGTCTCCCCTGCGGCCATGCCGGGCAGCCAGCGCTGCCGCTGCTCCTCGGAGCCGAAGCGGTGGATCGCGTACATGGCGAGGGAGCCCTGCACGGAGACGATGGAGCGGATGCCGGAGTCGGCGGCCTCCAGCTCCAGACAGGCCAGGCCGTACTGGACGGCGCTCGCCCCGGCGCAGCCGTAGCCGGTGAGCGGCATCCCGAGGGCGCCTATGGCACCGAGCTCACGGGCGAGTTCGCGGATGCCGGGCACCTCGCCGCGCTCGTACCAGTCGGAGATGTGCGGCAGGACGCGGTCGGCGGCCCACTGACGGACCGTGTTCCGTACGGCGAGGTCCTCGGGGGTCAGCAGGTCGTCGATGCCGAGGGGGTCGTGCGGGTCGAACGACGTCGTACGGGCGGGCATTCGAGCCTCCGGCTTGGGGAGATCATCGGGTCGGGCCCGACGCTAGACCGCTGGCCGCTGGGCGTCCAGAGTCCCCGGGTGCGGCACCGTCGCCGCCTGCGGCGGGAGCGTCCTGCGGCCGCGTCCTCAAACGCCGGACGGGCTGGAAAACCAGCCCGTCCGGCGTTTGAGGACAGCGCGCGAAGCGTG
>NZ_JBSFWT010000033.1:0-74940 GCF_053594975.1 Streptomyces sp. NPDC002537 | reverse complement strand
GCGAAGAGCTGGTAGAGGAAGGCTGCTTCGTTGCTGGTGCGGCCCGAGGTGTAGAAGACGGCTTCGTCGGGTGAGGAGAGGGCGTCGAGTTCCTCCGCCACACCATGGCCGGTCTCACCCGGCGTCGGCCGTCTCAGCCGCTGATGACGGTGACCTCACCGATGCCGAGCGCCTTGACCGGCCCCTCGATCGCCGCGGCGTCGCCGACGAGGACGGTCACGAGCCGGTCCATCGGGAAGGCGTTCACGACGGCGGCGGTCGCCTCCACGGTGCCGGTCCGCGCGAGGCGTTCGTACAGCCGCGCCTGGAAGTCGTCCGGCAGGTACTGCTCGACCTGGTCGGCGAGGGTGCCCGCGACGGCCGACGCCGTCTCGTACTTGAGCGGCGCGACCCCGACGAGGTTCTGCACGGCGGAGTCCCGCTCGGCGTCGGTCAGCCCCTCGGCGGCGAGGGTGCGCAGCACGGTCCACAGGTCGGCCAGGGCCGGGCCGGTGGAGGCGGTGTCCACGGAGCCGCTGATGGCGAGCATGGCCGCACCGGTGCCCTCCGGGGAGGAGCGCAGCACCTGGCCGAAGGCCCGCACGCCGTAGGTGTAGCCCTTCTCCTCGCGCAGGACGCGGTCCAGACGGGAGGTGAGGGTGCCGCCGAGGCAGTACGTGCCGAGCACCTGGGCGGGCCAGACGCGGTCGTGCCGGTCGGCGCCGATCCGGCCGATCAGCAGCTGGGTCTGCACGGCGCCGGGGCGGTCCACGATCACCACACGGCCGGTGTCGTCCGCGGTGATCGGCGGCACGGGCCGGGGCTCGGCGGCGGAGCCGGTCCAGGCGCCCAGGGTGTCGGCGAGCGCCGCCTCCAGGTCGACGCCGGTGAAGTCGCCGACGACCACGGCGGTCGTGGTGGCCGGCCGGACGTGCGCCTCGTAGAAGGCGCGGACGGCGGCGGCGTCGATCCGGGCGACGGTCTCCTCGGTGCCCTGGCGGGGGCGGGAGATCCGCGCGTCGGCCGGGAAGAGGTGCTGCGAGAGCGCCATGGCCGCGCGGCGGGCGGGGTTGGCCAGCTCGTGCGGGATCTCGTCCAGGCGGTTGCGGACGAGCCGCTCGACCTCGCTGTCGGGGAACGCGGGGGCGCGCAGGGCGTCGGCGAGCAGGGCGAGGGCCTTGGCGAGCCGGGAGGCGGGCACCTCCAGGGAGACCCGGAGGCCGGGGTGGTCCGCGTGCGCCTCGAGAGTGGCGCCGCAGCGCTCCAGCTCGGCGGTGAACTCCTCGGCGGTGTGCTTGTCGGTGCCCTCGGACAGGGCGCGCGCCATGATGGTCGCGACCCCGTCGAGGCCCTCGGGCTCGGCGTCCAGCGGGGCGAGGAGGTTGACCTCGACGGCGACGATCTGCTGCCCGGGACGGTGGCAGCGGAGCACCGTGAGGCCGTTGGGCAGCTGTTCGCGCTCGGGGGCCGGGAAGGCCCAGGGCGTCGGCTCGCCCGCCCGCGGCCGCGGGTGGAAGGTCATGGTGCCGGTGGCCACGGCGTCGCTCACTGGGCCGTCTCCTCGTCGTTCCGGTCCTGCGCGTTCTCGTCGGCGGCGGGGGCGGTGGGCTCGTACACCAGCACCCCTCGGTTGTCGGGGTGCAGACGGGCCTTGGCGACCCGCTGCACCTCCTCCGGGGTGATGTCCAGGGCGCGCTCCACCGCGGTGAGGGCGAGCTGCGGGTCGCCGAACAGCACCGCGAAGCGGCACAGTTCGTCGGCGCGGCCGCTGACCGTGGCGAGCCGGTCCAGCCACTCGCGCTCCAGCTGGGCCTGGGCGCGCTCCATCTCCTCCGGGGTCGGCCCCTCGGCGGCGAAGCGGGCCAGCTCGTCGTCGACGGCGGCCTCGATGTCGGCCACCTCGACGCCGCCGGACGCCTTGACGTCCAGCCAGCCGAGCGAGGGCGCGCCGGCGAGCCGCAGCATGCCGAAGCCGACGCCGACGGCGCTGCGGTCGTGCCGGACCAGGCGGTTGTAGAGCCGGGAGGACTCGCCGCTGCCGAGGACGGTCAGGGCGAGGTCGGCGGCGTCGGCGTCCCGGGTGCCGTCGTGCGGGAGGCGGTAGGCGGCCATCAGGGCACGCGCGGGCACCTCCTCGCGGACGACCTCGCGGAGCTCGTTCCCGATGACGTCGGGGAGGGCGCCGTCGCGCGGCGGCTGCTTGGCGTCGTGCGCGGGGATGGAGCCGAAGTACTTCTCGACCCAGGCGAGGGTCTGCTCGGGGTCGATGTCGCCGACGACCGACAGGACGGCGTTGCCCGGCGCGTAGTACGTCCGGAAGAAGGCGCGCGCGTCCTCCAGGGAGGCGGCGTCCAGGTCGGCCATGGAGCCGATCGGGGTGTGGTGGTACGGGTGGCCGTCGGGGAAGACCATGGCGGTCAGCTTCTCGAAGGCGGTGCCGTAGGGGACGTTGTCGTAGCGCTGGCGGCGCTCGTTCTTGACGACGTCCCGCTGGTTCTCCATGGACTCGTCGTCGAGCGCGGTGAGCAGCGAGCCCATGCGGTCCGCTTCCAGCCACAGGGCCAGCTCCAGCTCGTGGGCCGGCATGGTCTCGAAGTAGTTGGTGCGCTCGAAGCTGGTGGTGCCGTTGAGCGACCCGCCGGCGCCCTGCACCAGCTCGAAGTGCCCGTTCCCCTTGACCTGGGCGGAGCCCTGGAACATAAGGTGCTCGAAGAGGTGGGCGAGGCCGGTACGCCCCTTGACCTCATGGCGGGAGCCGACGTCGTACCAGAGGCAGACGGCGGCGACCGGGGTCAGGTGGTCTTCGGAGAGCACCACCCGCAGGCCGTTGGCCAGACGGTGCTCGGTCGCTGTCAGGCCGCTGGCGCCGGCCTGTTGCGTGGCCGTGTGACCCATGGGCATGTACGTCCCTTCGATCGCGTGAAATCCCGCGTGGAGGCTCGCGATGGTTCGCGACGACTCGCGTGATGAACAGTCCTGTCACTGTATGCAAGCGCGCTGACATCTGGCGAAGTTCCCGGTGCGGTGCCCTCTTACGGACGGGTCGGTTGTCGGCGTTGTCAGTGGGGCGGTCCACAATGGTCCGCGTCAGCACGCCGCCTCGGCAATCGATCGAAGGAGCAGCAGCCCGCGATGGCCCGCCGCAGCACGAAGACCCCGCCGCCGGACGACTTCGAGGAGCGCATCCTCGACATCGACGTCGTCGACGAGATGCAGCGCTCCTACCTCGAGTACGCCTACTCGGTCATCTACGCGCGTGCCCTGCCCGACGCCCGGGACGGTCTCAAGCCCGTCCAGCGCCGCATCCTCTTCCAGATGAACGAGATGGGCCTGCGCCCGGAGCGTTCGTACGTGAAGTGCGCACGCGTCGTCGGCGAAGTGATGGGCAAGCTCCACCCGCACGGTGACGCCTCCATCTACGACGCCCTGGTGCGCATGGCGCAGCCCTTCTCGCTGCGGCTGCCGCTGGTCGACGGGCACGGCAACTTCGGCTCGCTGGGCAACGACGACCCGCCCGCGGCGATGCGCTACACCGAGGCGCGGATGGCGGCCGCGACGTCGCTGATGACGGAGTCCATCGACGAGGACACCGTCGACTTCACGCCGAACTACGACGGCAGCGAGCAGGAGCCGGTGGCGCTCCCGGCCGCCTATCCGAACCTGCTGGTCAACGGCGCGTCCGGGATCGCGGTCGGCATGGCGACGAACATGCCGCCGCACAACCTGGGCGAGGTCGTCGCCGCCGCCCGGCATCTGATCCGGCATCCGGACGCCGACCTCGACACCCTGATGAAGTACATCCCGGGTCCGGACCTGCCCACGGGCGGCCGGATCGTGGGCCTGAGCGGCATCCGGGACGCGTACGAGACCGGGCGCGGCACCTTCAGGATCCGCGCCACGGTGACCGTGGAGAACGTGACGGCCCGTCGCAAGGGCCTCGTCGTCACCGAGCTGCCGTTCACGGTCGGCCCGGAGAAGGTCATCTCCAAGATCAAGGACCTGGTCGGCGCCAAGAAGATCCAGGGCATCGCCGACGTCAAGGACCTCACGGACCGCTCCCACGGCCTGCGGCTCGTCATCGAGGTCAAGAACGGCTTCAACCCCGAGGCCGTGCTGGAGCAGCTCTACAAGCTGACGCCGATGGAGGAGTCCTTCGGCATCAACAACGTCGCGCTGGTGGACGGGCAGCCCCTGGTCCTGGGCCTGAAGGAGCTGCTGGAGGTCTACGTCGACCACCGCTTCGACGTGGTGCGGCGGCGCAGCGAGTTCCGGCGCACCAAGCGGCGGAACCGGCTGCACCTGGTCGAGGGTCTGCTGGTGGCGCTCCTCGACATCGACGAGGTCATCAGAATCATTCGTTCGAGTGAGAACGCGGCGCAGGCCAAGGAGTCGCTGATGGCGCGCTTCTCGCTCTCCGACATCCAGACGCAGTACATCCTCGACACCCCGCTGCGCCGGCTCACGAAGTTCGACCGGGTCGAGCTGGAGTCGGAGCGCGACCGGCTGAACGACGAGATCGCGAAGCTGACCGTGATCCTGGAATCGGACGCGGAGCTCCGCAAGCTCGTGTCGAACGAACTGGCCGACGTGGCCAAGAAGTTCGGCACCGACCGGCGCACGGTGCTGCTGGAGTCGGCGGGCACCCCGGCGTCGGCCGTGCCCCTGGAGGTCGCGGACGACCCCTGCCGGGTGCTGCTGTCCTCCACCGGGCTGCTGGCCCGGACGGCGAGCGGCGAGCCCTTCCCCGACGACGGTGAACGGGGTGCCAAGCGCGTCAAGCACGATGTGATCGTCTCGGCGGTCCCGGCGACGGCCCGCGCGGACGTCGGCGCGGTGACGTCCCTGGGCCGGCTGCTGCGGCTGCCCGTGATCGACCTGCCGCAGCTGCCGGAGACGGCGGCCGCGCCCAGTCTGGCGGGCGGTGCTCCGGTCTCGGAGTTCCTGTCGTCGCTGGAGGAGGGCGAGCAAGTGGTCTGCCTCACCACCCTGGACGAGTCCTCGCCGGGGCTCGCGATCGGCACGGAGCAGGGCGTCGTCAAGCGCGTGGTCCCGGACTATCCGGCGAACAAGGACGAGCTGGAGGTCATCACCCTCAAGGAGGGCGACCGCATCGTCGGCGCGGTCGAACTCCGCACCGGCGAGGAGGACCTGGTCTTCGTCACGGACGACGCCCAGCTGCTGCGCTATCCGGCGGGGCAGGTGCGCCCGCAGGGCCGTCCGGCGGGCGGCATGGCCGGCATCAAGCTCTCGGAGGGCGCGAAGGTGATCTCCTTCACGGCGATCGACCCCGCGGTGGACGCGGCGGTGTTCACCGTGGCGGGTGCGGCGGGCACGCTGCTGGGCGCCTCGGAGACGACGGCGAAGCTGACGCCGTTCGACCAGTACCCGCGCAAGGGGCGGGCGACGGGCGGTGTGCGCTGTCAGCGCTTCCTGAAGGGTGAGGACTGCCTGGTGCTGGCCTGGGCGGGCCCGGCCCCGGCGCGCGCGGCGGCGGCCAACGGCACCCCGGTCGAGCTCCCGTCCCCCGACCCCCGCCGCGACGGCTCGGGCACGCCGCTGCAGAAGGCCGTGGCGGCGGTGGCGGGCCCGGTGTAAATCGGCGGCGGACGGGCCGGGTTCTGCGAGCTGTCTGCTCGGAGCACCCGGCCCGTCCGGTATCCCAGCCATCGGAGAACCGGGCCCGTCCGGTATCCCGGCATCGGAGAACTGGGGCGGCCGGGGAACCGGGGCGGCCGGAGGACCACGGCCGCCGGGGCGCCAGGGCCCGCGGGCACGGCCCCGGTCGCGGGGCCGGCCGGAGCCGGGGAGGAATCCCCGGTCACCCCTGGGCGTAGCGCAGCACGCCCCACATCGCGTTCTCGTCCGCGTCCGCCCCCGTCCGCCGGCACTCCTCCAGCCCCGCCCGGAGGGCATCGGCGTCGATGCCCCGCCCGATCAGCACGAGTTGGGTGAGCCGCTCCTCCCCCCGTCCCCAAGGGCCCCCGTAGAAGCGGAGGAAGTCCCCCACGGCGTGCACGGCGTACCGGGTCCGCCGGTGCCCGTCCGCGCCGAAGTGGACGAAGCCCTTGATGCGGTAGAGGCCCTGCGGTCTGTTGTCGAGGAAGTCCATCAGCCGCCGCGGGTCCATCGGCGCCTCCGAGGTGAAGGCGACGCTGTCGTACGCGGCGTGCAGGTGTCCGTGGTGTCCCGTGCAGCCCTCGCCGCAGTCGTGCCCGTCACCGTCGTGGCCGTGCTCCGGCTCCCGCACGAGGTCCTCGAAGGACAGCTGTCGTATCGCGCCCGGGGGCTCCTCCTCCCGCGGCTTGCGGTCGAAGAGGAGCTCGGGGTCGACCCGCCCGTACGCGGCCTCCAGCACGGGCGTGCCGGGGCCGAGCTTCCCGAGCCCGTCGAGGAGTGCCAGGCGTTCCTCCTCGCCCACCCGGTCCGCCTTGTTGAGGACGATGAGGTCGGCGAGGGCGATGTGGCGGTCGAGCTCGGGGTGGGTGGCGCGCGTGCGGTCGAATTCCGCGGCGTCCACGACCTCGACCAGGCCGCCGTAGACGATGTCCTTGTTGTCGCTGGCGAGGATCATGCGGATGAGCTCCTGCGGCTCGGCCAGTCCGCTCGCCTCGATGACGATGACGTCGATCCGGGCCGCCGGGCGGGCCAGCCGGTCGAGGAAGCCGTCGAGCTCGCTGGTGTCGACGGCACAGCACAGGCAGCCGTTGCCGAGGGAGACCATCGAGTCGACCTGCCCGGCGACGCTCATCGCGTCGATCTCGATGCTGCCGAAGTCGTTGACGACGACGCCGATCCGCGTGCCCCCGCTGGTGGCCAGCAGGTGGTTGAGCAAGGTGGTCTTGCCCGACCCCAGGAAGCCCGCCAGCACGATGACCGGGATCTGTCGCTTCGCCAAGGGGGGCCGCCTCTCCATCACATGCCGGGCGCAGCGGGAACCGGCTGCGGCGGGGGCGGACCGACATAGCGGGCCGCCGGGCGGATGATCTTCGAGTCCTCCGCCTGTTCCAGGATATTGGCGCTCCAGCCGACCACGCGGGCCGCGCAGAAGGTGGGCGTGAACATCTCCCGGGGCAGCCCGCAGAGCTCCATGACGACGCCCGCGTAGAACTCCACGTTGGTGTGCAGTTCGCGGCCCGGCTTGAGCTCGGCGAGGATCGCCTCGACCTGTCCTTCGACCTCGACGGCGAGGTCCACCAGAGGGCCGCCGAATTCCCGCGCGATGGCGCGCAGCATCCGGGAGCGCGGGTCCTCGGTGCGGTAGACGGGGTGGCCGAAGCCCATGATCCGGTCGCCGGCGAGGACGCGCTCCCTGATCCAGGGGTCGATGCGGTCCGGGGTGCCGATGGCGTCCAGGGTGTCGAGGGCGCGGCTGGGCGCCCCGCCGTGCAGCGGCCCGGACAGGGCGCCGATGGCACCGCCGAGACAGGCGGCGAGGTCGGCGCCGGTGGAGGCGATGACGCGGGCGGTGAACGTCGAGGCGTTGAAGCCGTGGTCGACGGTGGAGATGAGGTAGCGCTCGACGGCGCGGGCCCGCCGGGGGTCGGGTTCCCGCCCGGTCAGCATGTAGAGGTAGTTGGCGGCGTACGGGAGGTCGGCGCGCGGCTCGACGGGCCGCAGCCCCTGCCCGAGCCGGTGGAGCGCGGTGAGCAGGGTGGGGACGGCGGCGCAGGCGGCGAGGGCGTCGGCCTCGCGCCGGGCCGGGTCGGTGTCGTACAGGGGGCGGAGCCCGGCGGAGGCGCCGAGCAGGGAGAGCGCGGTGCGCAGCCCGGCGAGCGGGCCGGACGGTGCGGACGAGCGGGCGATGGCGGGCAGCGCGTCGCGCACGTCGGCGGGCAGCTCGCGCAGGGCGGTGGTCTCGGCGGCGAAGGCGGCCCGCTGCGCCGCGTCGGGGAGGGTGCCCCGGAACATCAGATGCCAGACGTCCTCGAAGGAGCGGCGGCTTTCGGCGAGCTCCACGGCGGAGTACTGGCGGTAGTGGTAAAAGCCCTCGCGGCCGCGAACGTCGCCCAGGGCGGTGTCGGTGACGACGACGCCCGCGAGTCCCCGCGGTACCTCGGTGATCGTCATTGCTGTGTCTCCTCGGTCCCTTGAATCTTGATACGACTGTCCATGCTTGATTCCATTGGTGTCAACATTGATTGAATCAATATGTAGGGGCCGCTACCGTGTGACCCATGGCGGATCATGTGACGGACGAGTCGGCGGGCGACGACCACAAAGGACGGCTGACCACCCGTGAGGTCGCCGAACGGCTCGGCGTGAAACCGGAGACGGTCTACGCGTACGTCAGCCGCGGCCAGCTCTCCAGCCGCCGCGGTCCCGGCGGCCGGGGCAGCACCTTCGACGCGCGGGAGGTCGACGCGCTCGCCCGGCGCGGCAGACGGGAGCCGGCGTTCGGCGGCGAGACGGCGATCCGCACCAGCATCACGCTCATCGAGGACGACCGGTACTTCTACCGCGGCGTGGACGCCACCGCGCTCGCCGAGCGGTACGGGTACGAGGAGGTCGCGGACTGGCTGTGGACCGGTGAACTGCGGCCCGGCACACGCTTCACCGCCCCCGAGGAGGCCCTGGCCGCCGCGTACCGGGCCGTGGACGCGCTGCCCGCGCACAGCGGGCCCACCGACCGGCTGCGCGTGGCCGCGATCGCCGCCGCGGCCGCCGATCCGCTGCGCTTCGACCTGTCCCCCGCGACGGTGCTCGGCACGGCCCGCGGCCTGATCCCGACGCTGGTCGACGCCCTGCCGACCGCCGGCCGGCCGCGGGACACCGGCGGGCGGCTCGCCCCGCGCCTGTGGTCGCGGCTGACGGCGCGGGCCCCGGACGAGGCGGCACTGCGGGCCCTGGAGACCGCCCTCGTCCTGCTGATCGACCACGACCTCGCCGCCTCCACGCTCGCGGTGCGGGTCGCGGCGTCCGCGCGGTCCCATCCGTACGCCGT
The DNA here is from genome assembly GCF_053594975.1 of Streptomyces sp. NPDC002537. Lineage (NCBI taxonomy): Bacteria > Bacillati > Actinomycetota > Actinomycetes > Kitasatosporales > Streptomycetaceae > Streptomyces > Streptomyces sp. NPDC002537. The sequence continues at coordinate 66,020 of NZ_JBSFWT010000033.1, read as the reverse complement.
GGTCTCCGCCGGGCTCGGCGCGCTGGAGGGACCGTTGCACGGGGCGGCGAGCGGGCTGGCCCACCGGATGCTCACGGAGGTGCTGGAGCGCGGCAGCGCGGCGGCCGTGGTGGCGGACCACCTGCGGGACGGCAGGCGCGTGCCGGGGCTCGGGCACCGCCTCTACCCGGGGCCGGACCCGCGGGCGACGGCACTGTTCGCCCGGCTGGAGTCGGTGCCGGGCGCCGGGCGCGCCCTGGCGGCGGCCCGGGAGGTCGAGGCGATGACGGCCCGCCACAAGTCCCTGTGCGCGAACGTGGATCTCGCGCTCGCCGTCCTGTCGGTCTCGTCGGGGATGCCGCCCGAGGCGGGCGAGACGGTCTTCGCCGTCGCGCGCACCGCGGGCTGGATCGCGCACGCTCTGGAGGAGTACGCGGAGCGGCCGCTACGGCTCCGCCCGACCGGCCACTACTGTGGTCCCCGGCCCCCGCAGCCACTTCCGTGACCCCCGCGCCGCATACGATCAACAGCCAAGCAGGTTAGGCTAACCTTCGTGAGCACGTGTGCGACCGCATCCCGCCGACTCTCCGAGCCACTGGCCGGCACCGCCGCCACGGCCCGGACCTGGCTGCTGCTCGAACAGCCCGGCCCCTGGGGCGCGGACGCACTCGCCTCCAGCCATCTCGACCCCGCCGTCGGCCGCGCCCTGGACGAGGCCGTGGCGGGCACCGGCGTACGGATCGCCCTGATCCGCCGCCCCGGGCGGCACGCCGACTGCCACCGGCCCGCCGCGCAGCGGGTGTTCGTGGCCCACACCGCGCCGGGCCGCTCCTGGATCCGCACGACCGAGATCGCCGACCCGGCCGGCCTGACGGCGCTGGACCTCGCGGCACTCGGCGCGGGCGAGCACGGCGGGCTGTGGGAGCCGTACGCGGGCGACCCGCTCGTCTTCGTCTGCACCAACGGCAAGCGGGACCGCTGCTGCGCCCTCCTCGGCAGACCGCTCGCCGCCGAACTGGTCAGCGCGGGCGGGATCGAGACGTGGGAGGTCACCCACCTCGGCGGCCACCGCTTCGCGCCGACCCTGTTCGTCCTCCCCTACGGCTACGCGTACGGGCGGGTCACCGCGCACGGCGTCAAGGACGTGCTGGAGGCGGTGCGCGACGGGCGGGTCGTGACCGAGCGGTGCCGCGGCCGCTCGGCGTGGGCCCGGCCCGCCCAGGCCGCCGAGCTGGCCGTCCGCGAACTCACCGGGGAGGACGGCGCGGATGCCCTGGACGTGCCCCGGAGCGAGCCCGTCGAGGGTGCCGCCGCGCACTGGTCCGTGACCGTCGCCCACGTCGACGGCCGCTCCTGGCGGGTCCTGGTCGAGCAGGGGGCCGCCGAGCCGCCCCGCCCGGAGAGCTGCGGCAGGGCGCCGGGCACCCCGGCCCGGATGGACGTCGTCTCGGTCACCCCGCTTCCCTGACGAACTCCGTCGTATAGGTCTTCTCCAGGTCGATGTCGGCGTTCCGTATCGTCGGGTTGAAGGCCTTGAGCACCTCGTGCACGGTCTTCGGTCCGTCGGCGGGCATCACACCGTCCCGGGTGAACATGGGCAGGGTGTTCTTGATGGCCCGGACATAGAGCTCCTTGCCGCCCTTCGCGTAGTCGGCGGGCATTTTGTCTGCGATCTCCTCGGGGCTGTGCGCGGACATCCACGCGAGGGTCTTCACGAAGGCGTTGGCGAGCTTCCGCACCGTGTCCTTGTGGCCGTTCACCCAACCGGTGTTCATATAGAGGCTCGACGCGGGGTAGAGCCCGCCGAGCGCGGCCCGCGAGCCCTCGGGGGTGCGCAGGTCGACGAGCACCTTGCCGGTGCCCTGGGCGAGGACCTGGGCGACGGTCGGGTCCGTGGTCATCCCGCCGTCGACGGCCCCCTGCCGGAGCGCGGCGACGAAGGTCTGGCCCGCGCCGACGGCGACCGGGGTGAACTCGCTGACCTTCACCCCGTTCCGCACCGCCAGGTACTTCGTCAGGAAGTCGGTGGACGAGCCGAGGCCGGTGACCCCGAGCTTCTTCCCCTTGAAGTCCGCGGGCGAGGAGATGCCGGAGGCGGCCTTGGCGGAGACGATCTCGACCTCGCCGGGGGTGCGGGCCAGCTGGACCACCGACTCCACCTGTTTGCCCTTCGCCTGGAGGTCGAGCGTGTGGTCGTAGAAGCCGACGACGCCCTGGACGTCGCCGGAGACGAGCGAGGTGGTGGCCTGCACCCCGGCGGGCTCGCTGAGGAGCTGGACCTCGACGCCCTGCTCCTGGAAGTACCCGAGCCGCTCGGTGAGCACCGCGGGCAGATAGATGACCTTGTCGAGACCGCCGACCATGATCTTGACGGTGTCTCCCCCGGCCTTGCCGCCGGTGCCCGCGCCGTTGGCGGACACCTCGTCGGCGCACCCGGCGAGAGCGAGGCACAGCGTCGCCGCGACGGCCGCGGCGACGGTACGGGGCTTGCGCATGGCTGCAGTTCCTTACGTGTGTTCCCCGCGCGCGTTCCGCACGCGGGAGATGGGCGGGAGACGGGTGGGGCCGCTCGGCGACCGGGACGGCCCTACCGGTCGCCGGACCCGCCCGCCTTCCAGCGGAACAACCGTTTCTCCGCGAAGGTCAGCAGCCCCTCCGCCAGCAGCGCGACGACGGCGAGGATGACCATGGCGGCGTACACGCCCGCCGAATTGAAGGTGTTCTGCGCATTGGAGACGAGCAGCCCGATGCCCTTGGTCGCCCCGATGTACTCGCCGACGATCGCGCCGATCAGCGCGAACCCGAAGCTCACATGCAGGCTGGTGAAGATCCAGGAAGTCGCGGAGGGGACGACGACCTGGAGGGTCACCTGGCGGTTGCGGGCGCCCAGGATGCGGGCGTTGGCGACCAGGTTGCGGTCCACTTCGCGAGCGCCCTGGAAGGCGTTGAAGAAGACGGGGAAGAAGACCAGCACCACGGCCGAGGCGACCTTGGACGCGGGACCGAGGCCGAACCAGATGAGGAAGATCGGCGCGAGGACGATCCTCGGCAGCGCGTTGAGGACCTTGATGTACGGACCGAGGACGTCCGCCAGGAAGCGCACCCGGCCGAGCACGATCCCGAGCACCACGCCGCCCGTCACCCCGATGACCCAGCCGAGCAGGGCCTCCTGGAGCGTGTACCGGATCTGCTCGCCGAGCGAGCCCTGCGCGGTGCCGTGCGCGGCCCACTGGACGATCTGGTCCCAGATCTCCGACGGCATCGAGAAGTTGAAGGGATCGACGACCTTGTGGCGGGCCATCAGCTCCCATGCGGCGAGCACGAGCACGAGCAGCAGCACCCGTACCGCGTGCACCAGCAGTCTCCGGTGGCGGGCGGCCTTGGCCCGCGCTTCCGCACGGCCGGTGGCGCCCTTCCGCGGGGCCGCGGAGGCGGCGACGGTCTCAGGCGACACGGTCGGCACCTCGCTCCCGGGTGATGCGGACCTCTTCGCCGAGCGAGGACCAGATCTCGCGGTAGATCTCCACGAACTCCGCCTCCAGACGGATGGCTTCGACCTTCCGCGGCCGGGGCAGCGGTACGGGGAAGACCTGTTTGACCGTGGCCGGACCCGCCGTCATCACCACCACCTTGTCCGCGAGCGCGATGGCCTCCTCCAGGTCATGGGTGACGAAGACGACGGACGCGGCCGTTCCGGTGGCACGGGCGCCGCCCCACAGCTCCAGCAACTCGTCCGACATCAGCGCCCGGGTCTGCACGTCGAGTGCCGAGAACGGCTCGTCCATGAGCAGGATCGCGGGGTCGCCGACAAAGGTCTGGGCCAGTGCCACGCGCTTGCGCTGCCCGCCGGAGAGCTGGTGCGGATAGCGGTCGGCGAAGGCCGCGAGCCCCACCCTGCCGAGCCAGTCGAGGGCGCGTGTCCTCGCCTCCGCCTTCGGCATGCCCCGGAAGCGCGGACCGGCCATCACATTGGACAGGACCGTGCGCCAGGGGAACACCGCGTCCTGCTGGAAGACGAACCCGACCTCGGGCCGGATGCCGGTCACCGGCTCGCCGCCGACGAGCACCTCCCCCTCGGTCGGCTCCTCCAGCCCGCTGACCAGGGTGAGCGTGGTCGACTTCCCGCAGCCCGTGGGTCCCACCACGGCCACGAACTCGCCCCGTTCCACCGTCAGATGGAGGTTCCGTACGGCCGCGTGCCGCGCGCCCGAAGGGGTACGGAACACCTTGCCCGCCCCGCGCAGCTCGATGGCCGGCGGGGTACCGCTGTGTTTGTCGCTGATCGTCCCGCTGTTCATGGTGGTGCCTCCTGTGCCCGGCTCGTCCGCCCCGCTGTCCCTCGGGGGCGGCAGGTGGCTGGACGGTAGGGGCGGCGCGCCCCGCGGAGACAGGCTTGTGGGCGCTGTGCGGGTTGAGGGCACGAACCCTGTTCTGCTCGTTTTGCTCGCGGTAGAACAACGAAAGCGCTACGGAACCGGCCGACGGGCGGCCATCCGGCTACGTTCTGGTGGCACCGACGACACGAAAGGGACCCTTATGCGCCCCCGGTGGCCCCGCCGCGTCTTCGCGCAGGTCCTGCTCGTCCAACTGCTCATCATCACCGGGGTCACGGGGCTCGCCGCCGGACTCTTCCTCGCGCCCCTCGGCGCCCAGCTGGACGACCAGGCGGAACGCCGGGCGCTGGCGATAGCCCAGGCCACGGCCGCCCAGCCCACCATCGCCCGCGACCTGCTGACCCACCGGCCCACCCCCGACGGGCCGGTCCAGGCCGACGCCGAACGCGTCCGGCTGGCCACCGGCGCCAGTTACGTCGTGATCGTCGACGCCCGGGGCACCCGCTACTCCCACACCGCGCCCTCCCGGATCGGAGGGCGTGTCAGCGGCGACCCGGGGACGGTGCTGAGCGGCAAGGAGTGGAAGGGCATCGCCGAGGGCACCCTGGGGCGCTCGGCCCGCGGGAAGGTGCCGCTGCGCGACGCGGAGGGCGTCATCGTCGGGGCCGTCTCCGTCGGCATCGCCTACGACAACGTGCACGCGTTGCTGGTGCACGCGGTGCCGGGCATCCTGCTGTACGCCGGTGCGGCCCTGGGGGCGGGCGCGCTGGCGGCGCTCGCCGTCTCCCGGAGGCTGCGCAAGCGCACCCGTGGCATCGAACTCACCGAGATCTCCGCCCTGCTGGACGAGCGCGAGGCCATGCTGCACGGCATCCGGGAGGGCGTGGTCGCCCTCGACCGGCGGGGCCGCGTGCGACTGGTCAACGACGAGGCGCAGCGGCTGCTCGGACTCGGGCCGGACGCCACCGGGCAGCCGCTCGACAGCGTCCTGCCGCCCGGCCGGACCACGGACGTGCTGGCCGGGCGGGTGACGGGCACGGACCTGCTCACCGTCCGGGACGGGCGGGTCCTGGTCGCCAACCGGATGGACACGGCGGACGGCGGCACGGTGGCGACCCTGCGCGACCGCACCGAACTGGAACAGCTCCGCCGGGAACTGGACGGCACCCGCGGCCTGACCGACGCGCTGCGCGCGCAGGACCACGAGCACGCCAACCGGCTGCACACCCTGGTCGGACTGCTGGAGCTCGGGCTGTACGACGAGGCCGCCGAGTACCTGGCGGAGGTGACGGGCGCGCACCGGGCCACGGCGGAACAGGTCGCCGAGCGGGTGCACGATCCTCTGGTGGGGGCGCTGTTGGTGGGCAAGAGCGCGGTCGCGGCGGAGCGCGGGGTGGCACTGCGGATGAGCCCGCGGACCCTGCTCCCCGACCGGGTGGTGGACCCCCGGGACCTGGTCACCGTCCTCGGCAACCTCGTGGACAACGCGCTGGACGCGGCGGGGAACGCGACCGTGGGCGGGGCCGACGGGGAGCCATTCGCCGAACCGCCGCCCGTGGAACCGTTCGTCGAACCGCCCGTGGAACCGTTCGTGGAAGTGGAGTTGCGGACCGTGGGCACGGCCCTGGTCGTCCAGGTCACCGACAACGGTCCGGGTGTGCCGGCCGCCGCCCGCGAACTGATCTTCGCCGACGGCTGGTCCACCAAGGAGCCGCCCCCGCACCGCCGCCGCGGTCTCGGACTCTCCCTCGTCAGAAGGCTCGCCGAGCGCTACGGCGGTTCCGCACGGGCGGCTGAACGGCCAGGCGGGGGCGCGGTGTTCACCGTGGAACTGCCCGAAGCACTCCACTCACTCGAAGGGGTGAAGTAAATGATCGAGGTCCTCGTGGTGGACGACGACTTCCGTGTCGCCGAGATCAACGCCGCGTATGTGGCGCGCGTCCCCGGCTTCCACGTCGGCGCCAAGGCCCACAACGCGGCCCAGGCCATGACCGTGCTCGAACAGGGCGGCATCGACCTGGTGCTCCTGGACCACTTCCTGCCTGACGAGACGGGGCTGTCCCTGGTGCGCCGGATGCGGCAGCGCGGCCACCTCACCGACGTGATCATGGTCACGGCCTCCCGGGACGTCGCCACCGTCCAGGCGGCGATGTGCTTCGGCGCCCTGCAGTACCTGGTCAAGCCCTTCACCTTCCCGGGGCTGCGAGTGAAGCTGGAGGCCTACGCGCAGCTGCGCCGCACCCTCGACGACGCGGACGAGGCGGGCCAGGACCAGGTCGACCGGATCTTCGGCACCCTGCGCACCGCGGCCACCAGCGTCCCCCTGCCGAAGGGGCACTCCGCGCCCACCGCCGAGCTCATCCGCCGCGTGCTCTCGGACGCGATGCACCCCCTCTCCGCACACGAGGTCGCGACCCGCGCCGGACTGAGCCGCTCCACCGCGCAGCGCTACCTCAAACGCCTGGAGGAATCCGGTCGGCTCCGCCTCACCCTCAAATACGGCGAGACCGGCCGCCCGGAACACCGCTACGCCTGGACAACTCGCTGACGGCACCCAGCCGGTAGGACTTCCCCCGGTCGGGGCTGCTTCCGGCCGGGACTTCTTCCGGCCGGGACTTCTTCCGAGGGCGCCGACGCCCGGCCGTCAGGCCAACGGCGGCGGCACGATGCCGTTCCGGAACGCATACCGCACGGCCTGCACCCGGTCCCGCACCCCCGTCTTCGCGAAGAGATTGTTGATGTGCGTCTTCACCGTCGCCGTACTGACGTGCAGCCGCCGGGCGATCTCCGCGTTGGACAGTCCCTCGGCGACCAGGGACAGCACCTCCGCCTCACGCGCCGTCAGCCCGTCCGGCAACTCCCCTCGCGCCGGTATGGCAGGGACCTCATCCGCCCGAGCGCTCTCCCCACCGGAAGCGGAGAGCCGATCCAGCAGCCGACGTTGCACATTCGGCGAGAGCCCGGCCTCCCCCGACATCACATGCCGCACGGCCCGTACGATCTCCTCCCCGCCGGCGTCCTTGGTGAGATACCCACGCGCACCGGCCCGGAGGGCGGGAAAGAGCGAGTCGTCGTCGGCATAGGTCGTGAGGACCACCACCTGGGTCGCCGGATGCTCGGCCCGAATGCGCCGCGTCGCCTCCACCCCGTCACACCGCGGCATCCGAAGGTCCATCAGCACCACGTCCGGGGCGTGTTCGGCGACCAGCCGCACCGCTTCATGGCCATCGGCCGCCGCCCCGACCACCTCGATCCCCGGCAGCAGACCCAGCAACATCACGATCCCCTCGCGCACCACGGTCTGGTCATCGGCCACCACGACCCGCGCCACCGCGTCATCACCGGCGCCGCCCGGCCCCGGCCCACCCGGGGCGGCCGCGCCGCCCGTCACGCGGGCACCCGCAAACGCACCACAAAGCCCTCCTGCTCAGGTCCGGCCGGTCCGGCCTCCAGCGTGCCGCCGAGCAACTCGGCGCGCTCGCGCATCCCCAGCAGACCGTACCCGGCACCGGACACCGCGAGATCCCCGGACCCCGCCCGCCCGCCCCCGTCACGGACCCACAGCTCCACCTCCCCCTCCAGATAAGTGAATCTCATGTCGACGCGCGCGCCCGGCGCATGCTTCCGGACATTGGTCAGGGCCTCCTGCGCGACCCTGCGCACCGCCAGCCCCGCCTCCGCGGGCAGATCCCGCGGCTCCCCCGTGACCTCCAGGCGTGCTCCCTCCGACGCGGCCGACTCCCGGAGGAAGTCCTCGACCCGGGACATCTCTCCGCGCAGCGCGGAGAGCGCCTGCCGGGTCTCCGACAGCCCCTCCCGGGCCATGCCCCGGGCCGCCACCACCCGCTCCAGGATCAGCTGCCGGTCCTCCCCCCGCTCGATGAGCAGCCGCGCCGCCTCCAGGTGCACCATCTGCGCGGAGAGGCTGTGCGCGAGCACGTCGTGGATCTCCCGTGCGATGCGGGCCCGTTCCGCCAGCGCGGCCGACTCCGCCTCCGCCCGGCGCGCCGCCCGCTCCTGGGCCAGCAGCCGGAACCCGGCCCCTCGCGCCTCCTCGTCCAGCCGCAGCGCGTACCCCATGACCGGCAGCCCGACCACCGTCAGCGCGATCACCACCGGCTCGTCCGAACTCACCAGGGCGTACGAGCCCATGGCAACCGTGGCGCTGCCCAGCGCGCACAGCATCGGGAGCCGCTCCATGGACATGAGCGCGCAGACGCACCAGAGCACGGCCGCCGGGGTGCGCGCCCCGGCCAACTGGGACCCCGCCCCCACCGCGTACAGCACCGCCAGCACCCCGAGGGACGGCCACAGCCGCTGGGCGAGCGTCGTGGAGTAGTAGACCCGGATCCCCGCCACGCAGATCACGAAGCCCGAGGCGAGGGCGGCGAAACCCCAGCCGTGCAGGACACCGTCGCGCACCACACCCCACAGGACCAGAGAGGCGAGACCGAGCCGCACCGCCCAGGTCATCACCCGTCTGCGCAGCGGCACTCCCAGCCAGGAGAGGGCCTCACGGGCGGGCCACTCGGTCCAGTTCTCGATCGGCACGTAGGGTCCTCCCGCCGCGACGCCGTCCTCAGCCACCGGCAGGGACACCGTACGCCGGGCGGACGTCGCGGGTCCGGTGGAGAAGTACTCCGGCGCGGGCCAGCAGCACGGCCGCGACGGTCAGCATCGCGGCGGAGCCGCCCTGGTGGACCCCGATCAGCGCACCGAGGCCGTAGAGCGCCGCGCGCAGGGCCATCCCGCCGAGCCATATCGCGGCTGTCGCCCTGCCGCCCTGGGCCCATGTCGCCCCGGACTCGTCGGACCATATTCGGGTGGTCCAGGCCCACGCGGCGCCGGTGGCGAGCCCGGCCAGCACACCTCCGGCGAGCAGACCGGCGGACTCCGCGGGGTGTCCGGAGTCGATCAGCCCCGGCCCACGGACGGCCAGGAGGACCAGCAGCGCGGGCAGCAGCCACCAGCGCCCACCGTCGGCGGCCACCCTGCGCGGCCTCGTCTGCCGGACGAGCACGATCGCGCAGACCGCGACGATCACTACGACGTCGAAGGAGCCGGACATGGGAAAACCCTCCGTGGGACCTGATCCGAGGCGTCGGATGCGAGTGACTCGACACATCCGACGCTACGGATCCGGGCCCCGGCGGGGATCGGACCACGGGTGGGGCTTCGGGTGGAACCCGGGTGGAGATCGCCCTCCACCTGAGGGTGGAGAGCCGCGCCGCGCGACCTGACGGACGCCGGTCAGGCGTCGATCAGACGTCGATGCGCGAGCGGTCCAGCGTGGCCGCGGAGTTGGTGATGAACTCCTTGCGCGGGGCGACCTCATTGCCCATCAGCAGGTCGAAGGCCCGCTCCGCCGCCTCCAGGTCACTGATGTTGATCCGCCGGAGCGTACGGTGGCGCGGGTCCATCGTGGTCTCCGCGAGCTGGTCGGCGTCCATCTCGCCGAGGCCCTTGTACCGCTGGATGCCGTCCTTGTAGCGGACGTTCTTCCGCTCCAGCTCCAGCAGCGTCTGCCGCAGCTCGCTGTCGGAGTAGGTGTAGATGTACTTGTCCTGCCCCTTCTTGGGGTGGGTCAGCTCCACCCGGTGCAGCGGAGGCACCGCCGAGAAGACCCGTCCCTCCTCGACCATGGGCCGCATGTAACGCTGGAAGAGGGTCAGCAGCAGGCACCGGATGTGCGCACCGTCCACATCGGCGTCGGCCAGGAAGATCACCTTCCCGTAGCGGGCCGCGTCGATGTCGAAGGTCCGCCCCGATCCCGCTCCTATCACCTGGATGATCGCGCCGCACTCGGCGTTCTTGAGCATGTCGGAGACCGACGACTTCTGGACATTGAGGATCTTGCCGCGGATCGGGAGCAGGGCCTGGAACTCGGAGTTCCGCGCCAGCTTCGCCGTACCGAGCGCCGAGTCCCCCTCGACGATGAACAGCTCGCTGCGCTCGACGTCGTCGCTGCGGCAGTCGGCGAGCTTGGCCGGCAGCGAGGAGGACTCCAGCGCCGTCTTCCGGCGCTGCGCCTCCTTGTGCTGCCGGGCGGCGATGCGCGTACGGGCCGCGGCGACGACCTTCTCCAGCACGGCGCGCGCCTGCTGCTTGGCGTCGCGCTTGGTGGAGGTCAGGAACGCCTTGAGCTCCTTGGCCACCACGTTCGCCACGATGCGGGAGGCGGCGGACGTGCCGAGGACCTCCTTCGTCTGGCCCTCGAACTGCGGTTCCGCCAGCCGTACGGTCACGACGGCCGTGAGGCCCTCCATGGCGTCGTCCTTGACGACGTCGTCCTCGGCGACGCGGAGCAGCTTCGAGGAGCGGAGCGCCTCGTTGACCGTCTTGGCGATCGCGCGCTCGAATCCGGCCACGTGCGTGCCGCCCTTGGGGGTGGCGATGATGTTGACGAAGGACTTCACCGCGGCGTCGTAGCCCGTGCCCCAGCGGAGGGCGATGTCCACACCGAGCTCGCGGGTGACCTCGGTGGGGGTCATGTGGCCGCGGTCGTCGAGGACCGGCACGGTCTCCTTGAAGGTGCCCTGCCCGGTCAGCCGGAGCACGTCGCAGACGGCCTTGTCCTGGGCGAGGTACTCGCAGAACTCGCTGATGCCGCCGTCGTAGCGGAACGTCTCCTCGGTGCTGTCCCCGCCGTCGAGGCCCCGCTCGTCGCGGACGACGATGGTCAGCCCCGGCACCAGGAACGCGGTCTGCCGGGCGCGCCCGTACAGCGTCTCCAGGGAGAGCTTCGCGTCCTTGAGGAAGATCTGGCGGTCCGCCCAGTAGCGGACGCGGGTGCCGGTGCGGGTCTTGGGCACCTTCTTGCCCTTGAGGAGGCCGTTGGCCGGGTCGAACGGTGCGTCAGGGCCGGACTCGGTGAAGATGCCGGGGACGCCGCGCCGGAAGCTGATCGCGTGGGTACGGCTGTTCCGGTCGACCTCCACGTCCAGACGTGCGGAGAGCGCGTTGACCACGGAGGCGCCGACGCCGTGCAGACCGCCCGAGGCCGCGTACGAACCGCCGCCGAACTTTCCGCCGGCGTGCAGCTTGGTCATGACGACCTCGACGCCGGACAGGCCGGTCTTGGGCTCGACGTCCACCGGGATACCGCGGCCGTTGTCCCGGACCTCCACCGAGCCGTCGTCGTGGAGGATCACGTCGATCCGGTCGCAGAATCCGCCCAGGGCCTCGTCGACGGAATTGTCGATGATCTCCCAAAGGCAGTGCATCAGGCCACGGCTGTCCGTCGAGCCGATATACATGCCCGGGCGCTTGCGAACGGCCTCAAGACCCTCGAGGACGAGCAGGTGCCGCGCGGTGTAGTTGGATCCGTCCCGGTCTGCCCCGGTCAGCAACGCAGTGGACGGCACGGACATATCGGCGGTCACGCGGTTCGCTCCTCGCTGAATTTCTTTTCGGCCCCGGTCGGGCGCGGTCGTGGCTCGGTTGCCGTTCAGAGGGTACCGAGGCCAGGTAGAGCCTTTGTGCAGCCACCCGTGGGAATGCCCATGCTAGTCCAGTGTCGATCACATGTTCGATGACACGATGGAGTGACGTGCACATCACGTTCCCTTGGAGGCATGAACCATTTAGGCTCCGGGCACGTCCTCAAGAACAACCCGGCAAGCCGGCCGGGAGGACCAAAGCCCCCAGCGACGTGAAACCGTAAGCCCACGCGATACGGCTCATTCGCCGCCAACCGTCAAGATCCGGCCCACTCTGAAGGAACTTTCGAGGAAAAGCCACGAGCGGGAACGTTTTCGGCCTGGTTGGATGTTGACCCTGGTACGACAGCTCGTCGAGCTAGAGAAGAGGCGACGTGACTACTGTTCTGACCCCCGCGAGCCCGCTGACGGCCGCTGACCGCTGCGACCGGTGCGGCGCTCAGGCTTACCTGCGCGTCGTTCTCATGAGCGGCGGCGAACTGCTCTTCTGCGCCCACCACGGGCGTAAGTTCGAGCCAGAACTCAAGAAGATCGCCGCGGAAATACAGGACGAGACGGAGCGGCTCACCGCCTCTCCGGCGTCCGCGTCCGACGAGGACCGTTGAGTCCGCAGTGGACCGCTGACACATCGCATCCGACGACGAGCGAGGTCCGGCCATCCAGGGCCGGGCAGCCGCGGGCGGCCGCCCCCACGGGGGAGGTCGCCCGCTCTCGTACCGTCACCCGCTCCACCGAGGCACCCGTGGCCGCCCGCGGGCACACCCTCGTACCCCCTCACGGCCGCCACCGCGGCCTTGCCGGCCTCACCCCGGCGCCGTGCCGCACACCCGGCGCAACAGCCCGCCGAACGGCCCGGAGCGGGGCGGTCTGGCCCATGTCCGGCAGTGCGGAGTGCGGCGGGACGATCTGGTCCGGCTCCGTCGCCCCGGAGTGCGACGGGGTGCTCTGCCCCGCATCCGGCGATACGGGGTGCGGCAGGTCGACCGCCTTCGCGGTCGACAGAGCGGCCTGTCTCGCCGCGTCGGCCACATGGGCCGCCAACGGCTTCGCGACCGCCGAGATCCGCGTGTAGACCCCTGGACGGCCCTTCTGGGCGCAACCGCTGCCCCACGACACCAGCCCGATCAGCCGCCCCCGCGCGACGAGCGGCCCGCCGCTGTCGCCCTGACAGGCGTCCTTACCGCCTTCCGGCAGCCCTCCGCACAACATCGACGCCCGACGGTAGATGCCCTCCGCACTGCCCGGGTACGCCCGCTCGCACAGGCCGTCGTCCAGCACGAGCAGCCTGGCCGTACGCAGCGTCTCCGAGTAGGTGCCGTCGCCGTACACGTCGCCCCAGCCGTAGACCATGGCCGCCGTGCCCGTCCGGTAAACCGATTCGCCCGGCTGCGCCATCGGGAGGACGCGGCCCCCCGGAACCGGCTCCTTCAGGGTGAGCACGGCGACGTCGCCCGCGTTGGTCACGGCGTCGTACTCGGGGTTGACCCAGGTGTCGCGCAGCTCCAGCTCGGCTCCTGTCAGGCTCCGCAGATCGTCCCGCCCGACGATGATGCGGAGGTCCTTCGCCTCGCTCACGTCCATGCCGAGCACCTCGTGGCTCAGGCAGTGCGCCGCCGTGACGACCGTCCTGGGGCCCACCACGACGCCGCCGCAGAACTGCCCCGACCGGGCGGGCCCGAAGCGCTGGCGGCTCGCCAGAGCCACCGCCCAGGGCGCGTCCGAGGCCCTCACCGACTGGCCCCCGATGATCACACGGTCCGCTGCCGCCGGAGCAGGCACCGCCAGCAGCAGCGCGATGGCGCCTGCCAGCGGATAACTCAGCGAACGCATACGACCTCCTGACGGTGTGGAGTTCCTCGCACACCCAGGGTCAACCTGCGAGGCGATCACCGCATCCGGAAGCTGGACGGGCCCCACCCCCGCGGAGCCGCTCCGCACAGCCCGAAGGCCCGGCACCTCCGGAAGAGGGGCCGGGCCTTCGGGTCCTGCTGATCGGGTTCGTTCCGTCCGTCAGTCCAGGTAGTCGCGGAGAACCTGGGAACGGGACGGGTGGCGCAGCTTCGACATGGTCTTCGACTCGATCTGACGGATGCGCTCACGCGTCACGCCGTAGACCTTGCCGATCTCGTCGAGCGTCTTCGGCTGACCGTCGGTGAGACCGAAGCGCATCGAGACCACACCCGCCTCACGCTCGCTGAGCGTGTCCAGGACGGAGTGCAGCTGCTCCTGGAGGAGGGTGAAGCTGACCGCGTCGGCGGGCACGACCGCCTCGGAGTCCTCGATGAGGTCACCGAACTCGCTGTCGCCGTCCTCACCCAGGGGGGTGTGGAGGGAGATCGGCTCACGGCCGTACTTCTGGACCTCGATGACCTTTTCAGGGGTCATGTCGAGCTCCTTGGCCAGCTCCTCCGGGGTGGGCTCGCGGCCCAGGTCCTGGAGCATCTGGCGCTGGACGCGCGCGAGCTTGTTGATGACCTCGACCATGTGCACCGGGATGCGGATGGTGCGGGCCTGGTCGGCCATCGCGCGCGTGATGGCCTGGCGGATCCACCAGGTCGCGTACGTGGAGAACTTGTAGCCCTTGGTGTAGTCGAACTTCTCGACCGCGCGGATCAGACCGAGGTTGCCCTCCTGGATCAGGTCCAGGAAGAGCATGCCGCGGCCGGTGTAGCGCTTGGCCAGGGAGACCACGAGTCGGAGGTTGGCCTCCAGCAGGTGGTTCTTGGCGCGGCGCCCGTCCTCGGCGATGATCTCCAGCTCGCGCTTGAGCTTGGGCGCGAGCTTGTCGGAGTTCGCCAGCTTGTCCTCGGCGAACAGACCCGCCTCGATGCGCTTGGCGAGCTCGACCTCCTGCTCCGCGTTGAGGAGGGGGACCTTGCCGATCTGCTTGAGATAGTCCTTGACCGGGTCGGCGGTGGCACCGGCCACCGCGACCTGCTGCGCGGGCGCGTCGTCCTCGTCCTCGTCGGACAGGACGAAGCCCTTGTTCTCGCCGGTCTCGTCCTCGTCCTCGCCGCCCTTGCCCGGGGTGGGGGTCTCGTCGACGAGGTCGTCGTCGAGCAGCTCGTCGGCGTCCTTCTTCGAGGCGGCCTTCTTGGCCACCGTCTTCTTCACGGCGGCCTTCTTGGCCACCGTCTTCTTCGCCGCCGCCTTCTTGGTGGCGGCCTTCTTCACGGGCGAGCCCATGGCGTCGTCACCGTCGCCGTACGCGTCCGTGGTGGACGCGGTCTGCCGGGCCGTGACCGTCTTGGACGCCACGGCCTTGGTGGCGGTGCGCTTCGCCGGGCTCTTCGCTGCGACGCTCTTGCGGGTGCGCTTGGGCGCCTCGGCGGCACTGACCATCAGCGTCACACCCTCCTCGTCGAGGACCTGGTTGAGGCTGCGCAGAACATTCTTCCACTGGGTTGGCGGAATCTGGTCAGCCTCGAAGGCCCGACGCACGTCGTCGCCGGCGATCTGCCCCTCGGCCTTTCCCTGCTCGATGAGCGCCATCAGAGACTCGGATTCGGCGATCTCCGGCGGGAGCGTACGGGATGTGCTGGCCGACACGAACAACCTCTCGGAACGATGGAAACGGCTTTCGGTACCGGCCTCTGGACGAGGAACCGGTTCCGACGACCGCCGGCAAGGATGAACCGACGGCGCGGGTGATGAATGCAGACGGACACAGCACCTCGGACGAGGCCGGTATTCCCTCCGCGGCTACCACCTCTTTAGTCATCGCACTGCCTCAAAGAGCGTTACGCCCAATCCCCGTGGCCCGAGTCACACCCCATAAGGGATCTAAAGGCCACTCAATCGGACAGAACGCTCCGATATGCCCCCGACCGAGCCCGGGGGCATCCCACACCGCTCACCTCTGGCGGCTCGCGCGTACGGTTCGCACGTCCGACCGTACGCGCGAACCGTACACACGGTCCGCGCGTGCGGCCCGGCCGTGCGACCCGCCGCTGCCGCTCGGGTTCAGTGCTCGCGGGGGGCCGGCACCACGCGCTCGACGTCGGGGTGGGCGACGAGCAGTTGACGCATCGCGGCTTCCGCCCCCGCGGCGTCCCCAGCGCCCACGGCGTCGACGATCCGGAGGTGATGACCCACTCCCGCTTCCGTGGGGCGGTCACAGCCGCCCGATGGCGCGCCCGAGACATGCAGGGCGGAGGAGACGATGCCCGCGAGGTGCTCCAGCATGCGGTTGCCCGCGACCTGGAGCAGCAGCGAGTGGAACTCGGCGTCGGCGCGGGAGAACGTGAGCGAGTCGCCCTGCGCCAGCGCGTGCCCCATGATCTCCGCCATGTCGGCGAGGCGCTGCTGGACTTCTTCGCGGCCATGACCGGCGGCCAGGCGGGCGGCGAGCGGCTCGATGGTCCAGCGGAGCTCGCAGAGCTCGCGGCGCTGGTCCTCGCGCTGGGGGCCGAAGGCCCGCCACTCGATGATGTCGGGGTCGAGGAGGTTCCAGTCGCTGACGGGACGGACCCGGGTGCCGACGTTGGGGCGGGCGCTGACCAGGCCCTTGGCCTCGAGGACGCGCAGGGACTCGCGGACGACGGTGCGGGAGACCTCGAACCGCTGGCCGATCTCCTCGGGGACGAGCGGGCGGTCGGCTCCCAGATCGCCGGAGACGATCATCTGTCCGAGCTGCTGGACGAGCTGGCCGTGCAGGCCTCGGCCCCGGCTGCCGGCCGCGCGGCGGCCGGCCCGGCTCAGCTCCGCCTCGCCGTCCCAGGCGGGCGAGGCCCCGCGGTCGGCCCCGGGGGCCTCCGCATAGGGGTAACGGTCAAGCTCGCCCGGACCGGAGAGGCCGGTGTCGGCGGGGCGAGCCGCGGTCATCATGGTGTGCGCAAGGGTACTCACGCCTCCTTTGTCGGCGACACCTCCAACTGCCTTGAGGTCTTTGGTGAAAAGCACACGAAAGGGTGATCGCCCATTACCTCACAATTGACGCCCAAATGGACAGAACTGGGCACTCTCCGGGGTGGCTTGAATGCGGAGCGTGACGACATTGGCGCCTGGATGCCCTGCGGGTTCCGGGGCGCGAGCGCGGCGGCGTAAGCACTTCGATGCGCGCCCTCATCGCGGTCTGCCGCGGAACACCGTGAGGACATACGCGCCGAGCAACCCCGTGAGCGACAGGGCGAGCGCCCAGCCGACGGGCTGGGACACCAGTTGCAGGGCCGCCGAGACCCCGCCGTCCACCTCGGACGGCCACTGGACCACGGCTGCCGCGCGCAGTCGCTCGGGGAGGCCGATCAGCGAACGGGCCGCAGGCTCCGACAGCGCGCTGCCCAGGACGGGCATCACCAGCGTCGGTACCGCCAGGACGGCGACCAAGCCCAGTTCGGTGGAGCGGAACAGCCCGGCGGCGAGCAGGCCGGACCAGGCGCAGCCGAGCGAGAGGCAGGCGCAGCCCGCGAGTCCGAGGCCCCACCCGGCGGGAGTGGCGGCCGCGTCGTCGCCGTAGAGCAGCCACACGGCGGCCGCGTCGAGCGTCACCGAAAGGAGCGCGAGCAGCACGGCCGCGGCACCGGTGACCACGAGCTTGGCGCCGAGCAGTCCGAGGCGGCGGGGAACCGTGCCCTGGTCGGGCGCGAGCGCGGGATAGCGGAATTCCTGGCCGAAAGAGAGTGCTCCGATGATCCCAGCGCCCAGGGCCGCCGGGGGCAGTGGCAACAGGTCCGGCCAGCCGGTGAACATCCGAGGGTCCGGCGCGCCAGTACGGGCAAGGAGAACCGAGGCGAGGAGCGACACGCCGAATGCCACGGCCGCCACGATCCAGCCGGTCCGGACCCCGGTGGCGCGCAGCAGTTCGTACCGCAGCGGCGAGACCGGGTCGGGGGCGGGAAGGAGCGGCTGAGGACGGGGCACGGGGACGGGCCGGACGGACGGAGCGAGTGCGTCAGCGGCTCCTTCCGCATCGTTCGGCCCGCCGGGGAGTTCGGCGGAGGGTTCAGCGGACGGATCGCCGAGCGGTTCGCCGGACAGCTCGGCGAGCGGTTCGTCGGCTGGTCCGCCGGGCGCCCTGTCAGGCCGGCAGCCCTGTGGGGCCGTCGCCTCGGCGCTTCCGGCTCCGGTCCGCCGGCCGTCCGCGCGGGACAGGGGTGTGACCGATCCCGTGGGCCCGGTCTCCTCGGTCAGGCGGTGAACGGGGATGCCGTGCCGGTGCGCGGTCTCGCCGACAGCGGCGCAGCTGCTGCCGTAGACCGACAGTCTGCCGCCACCCTCGTGCACGACTTCCACGGGAAGGCGGCCAGGAGGCGCGGACGCCGCGTCGGCCTCGGCCGTGAGGAGGTGGGCGAGGCGGGGTGCGGACGGCGAGCGGACGGCGACGCGGGGCCGCAGCCGGGTGCGGGCGAACGCGGCGACCTCTTGGTCTGCGACGAGCCGCCCTTGGTCGATGGTGACGACCTGATGGGCGATGCGGGCCGCTTCGCGGGCGTCACGGGAGGTGACGAGGACTGTGCCACCTTGGGTCGCGAAGCCGCGCAGCAGCCCGTGGACCCAGACGGTCTCGCGGGGCGAGAGCTCGCGTGCGGGCTCGTCGAGGATCAGGGTGTGCGGGTCGCCGAGCAGCGCGGCCGCGAGGCCCAGGCGACGGTCCATGCCGCGGGAGAACTCCCCGATGCGCTGGTCGGCGAGGCCGGTGAGGCCCACGACTTCCAGCACTTCGTCGACGCGGGCCACGGGCACGCCGGCCGCGGCGCCGAGCATGCGCAGGTGGTTCCTGGCGGTGCGGGCGGGGTGGCCCGGCACGTCGCCCAGGAGCACCCCGATCTCGCGCGTGGGGTGGGCGACGCGGTCGAGCGCGCGGCCTCGGAAAAGCGCGACGCCGCGGCCGGGATCGAGCCGGAGCATGAGCCGCAGGGCGCTGGTCTTGCCAGCTCCTTCCGCCCCGAGCAGGACGGTCAACCGCCCCGGCCGGGCCTCGAAGGTGAGGTCGTCGACGGCAAGGAGCCCGTTGCGGCGCGGGACGCTGGTGAGTCCGATGGCCTGGATCATGGCTCCTCCCGCAGGGCGTGGGACGGCTCGGCGGCACGGCCGACGGCCGGCTCGGAAACCCGAGAGGTCGCACGGCACGCGGAACGCTGGGACGTACCGGAGCACCGTAACCCGATATAACCGATTTACTACGTAATGCAGATAGTCGGTCTTGTCGTGTCACGCCCTGCGGGCGGGAGGCGTCGCTACGCCTCGGGCCGCAGCATCGGCGGATTGAGCAGAGTGGCCCCGCCCGCCCGGAAGAGCTGGGCCGGGCGCCCGCCCTGACGGGTCGTGGTCCCGCCGGTGGGCACCAGGAAGCCGGGGGTGCCGGTCACCTTGCGGTGGAAGTTGCGCGGGTCCAGGGCGACGCCCCACACCGCCTCGTACACCCGGCGCAGCTCGCCCACGGTGAACTCCTGGGGGCAGAAGGCGGTGGCCAGCGAGGAGTACTCGATCTTGGAGCGGGCGCGCTCCACTCCGTCCGCGAGGATGCGGGCGTGGTCGAAGGCCAGCGGGGCCGCCAGCTCGCCCTCGCGTCCGTAGCCGATCTCCTGGTCGAGCAACTCCTCCACGGGCGCCCAGCGCACGCTGCGCGCGTCACCACCGGGGCGCGGTGCGGGCAGATCGGGCGCCAGCGCGAGGTGCGCCACGCTGACGACCCTCATCCGCGGGTCGCGCTTGGGGTCGCCATAGGTGGCGAGCTGTTCGAGGTGGGCGGCGTTGGGCAGAGCGGGTCCCGCCGGCTCGTGGGCATGCAGCCCCGTCTCCTCCTCGAGCTCCCGGGCGGCGGCCGTCGCGAGGTCCTCGTCGCCCCGGACGAATCCGCCCGGCAGTGCCCAACGGCCCTGGTACGGAGGTTCACCGCGGCGAACGGCCAGGGCGCACAGCGCATGGCGACGCACGGTGAGCACGACCAGGTCGACGGTGACAGCGAAGGGCGGAAAGGCCGACGGGTCGTAGGGCATGACGCGATCATAGTCGTCTGCTTGACGATAAACAGGGTCTTGCGGACGTCCCGTGTACGTCGTCTCCGACAGCCTCGTGCGCATCGTCCTCACACCCCGAGTTGCAGGCCGTCGGGCGCTTCCTCGACCATGCCGAGCCCCATCCTGCTGATCCGTACGGCGAACCGCTGCTCGGCGACCCGCAGCCCGGTGAGACGCAGGGCACCCAGGGGGGCGGTGTGCAGTGGGCGGACGGCCACGGATCCGGCGGGCACATCGGGCCGTACGCCGACGAGCGCGGTCAGCAACTGCACCGTGCCCGCCGCAGCGACGGCAGCAGGACGGCAGGCTGCCGGGTGTGGCAAGGGTGCGCTGCCGGTGCTGCGCTGCTCCCCCGCGTACATCTCCGGAAGGCGGTGCCCGAATGCCTCGGCGGCGTCGACCGCGCCGCACAACAGAGCGCCGGCCTCCTTCTCATAGCCTCCGGCGGCCAGACCCGCGACAGCGACGGCCGTCTCGTGGACACGTACCGCACCGCTGCGGTGCCCGAAGGGGTTGTGTCCAGGTTCCTTCGCCCCCAGGCTGCGGAGCCCCCAGCCGGAGTCCAGGGCCGGGCTTCCGAGCAGTCTCGCCAGTTGTTCGGCCTGTACTTTGTCGAGAAGGCCGGGGGCGTGCGTCCCGGCTCCGAGCAGTCCCGTGTCGAGCAGGTGCGCGGCAGCGCTCCCCAGGTGAGGTATCCGCTGTCCTTCGGGGGTGAGGGCGGCGGCGGGGCGGCCACCGCTCAGGTCCTCCACCCAGAAGTCCTCGCGGAACCGGCGGCGCAGCCCGGCGGCCCAGCTCCGCCACTGCTCCGCCCCGGGGCGGCCGTACGCCTCCAGCAGGTCGGCGCCCAGGAGTGCCGCCCTGTGCGCGTGTGCCTGTACCTCGCAGCGGTACGGGCCCCGGGGCAGGGGGTCGGCGAGATAGCCCTCGCTTCCCACCGCTCCGCCCAGCCATTCCAGGCACCGTTCGGCGGCGGGCAGCAGTGCTTCCGTCTCACGCTCCGGCAGTCCCCACCGTCTGGCCTCGGCGAGAACGACCGGGAACAGCAGCGTCGCCTCGATGCCGGTGCAGCCGGGCGGCAGGTGCCCGCCCGCGTGGCGCAGCGCTCCTGGGATGCGTCCGCGGTCCGGGCCCGGCCCTGGGAGCTGGGTGCGGGCCAGGGTGCGCAGGGTCCCCGCCGCCAGCCGGACGCCCAGGGGCAGGGTCATCCGGGCCGCCCAGAGCCCTTCGGCGGGGGCGAGGCCGCACCGCCAGGGGACGCCTGCCGCGAGGTGGGAGTCGCCAGGTTGCTCGGGATCGCGCAGCAGCAATGCGCGAAGGTCGTCGAGGGCGGCCGCGAGCAGGGCCTCGGCACGGGGATCGTCTCCCTCTGCCTGTACGTCGCCCCATGGGACCGGGCCGGTCCTGACACGAGGGGTGGCGGCTTCGGGCGCGCGTGCCCCGCCGGGCTGCTCCGGGAGTACCCGGAGCTCGATGCTCCGGGTACTCCCGGGGGTCAGGTCGACGTCCCAGCACAGCAGCCCTGCGGATGCCAGGGCATCGTCCGGCGGGGGTTCGGCGGTGACCGCCGCCTGCACGCCGGACGCCGACCACCTCAGCCCGGAGGCGTGCACGGCGGCGGGCACCCCGGCGCCGGCCAGCCCCGCCGCTGCGGCGCCCAGCTCTGCCAGATCGGTGCCCAGGGACACCTCCACCCGGAGCCGCAGGGGGCGAACGGCGGTGCTGCGCAGGACGATGCGCTCGACCCCTTCCGCCGTACGCAGCCGCTCGACGGTGACGGCCGGGTCGGGCCCGGAGTCGGCGGCGGTGCGCACCGTGCCCACGAAGCGCGCCCGTTCCGCGGTGAGCATCCGCCCTTGCACGGGCAGCGGCTCAGAGCCGCCGACCCGTACCAAGCACCGTGCGAGGAGCCTTCTTCCGCCCCGGTAGAACCCGTCGAGCCCTTGCCCGGTCATCTGTCCGTGCTCTCCGGAAATGGCGAGGGCGGGCAGCGCGACGCAGATCAGTGACGTATGGACGGGTTGCGGACCGTGTGCGCGAGGCGTGCCGGTGCGCTGAGACGGTGCGGAGCGGCGGGTCTGCTGACCATGGGGGACGATGCCTTGCACTTGTCTGCACTCCCCTGTGGGTGTCATGGGCCGGGATGACGGACAGCTTCTGCGGCCACCCGGATGAACGGCGACGGGGCCGCCGAAGTCACGCTGTCGGCCCCGTGCTCCGTTCGTCGTGGGGTTCACTGGGGGCGGTCCTGACGGCTGCGGATGCCCTGTTGTCCACCTGTCCGCCGGGTGTGCGCCCTACCGGCAGGACCGTTCGGCCCGCCGGGGCGGATGTTTCCCGCGGGCTTGCCCGTCCTGGCCTTGCGCCGCGGCACGACCGGCCCCGGCGGGGTGTCCGTCGCGGCGGCGTCACCGCGGGTCTCTTCCTCGGCCACGGCCCTGCGCAGGGCGCGGTCCGCTTGCTCCCCTCGAAGACAGCGACGCAGGGGCTCCGGGTCGAGCCCTTCGTTGCAGGCCCGGTGGAGGAGCTGGGCGAAGAGGTATTCGGGGTCGAGACGCAGCGCGTAGCCGAGGGCGACCCGTGCTTCGAGCTTGTCGTCGGCCGACCATGCGACCCAGCCCGCGAGGGTGACGGGGGCTGCGGCGTGTTCCTCGTACGGGGGCACGCACCGGCGGGCGACGGCGCGCCACAGCCGCAGCGCGGCAGGTGCGTCCGGCCCCTCCATCCACTCCGCTGCGCGGTCCCGGGTGACACGGTCCTGCATGCCGATGATGATCGCCGCGGCTTCCCGCGCGGTGAGGAGGGAGTCGTCGCGCTCGTCCGATTCCGCCCGGCCGCCGAGCGGGGCGGTGCCGTGGAACCTGTTCATGGTCAGACGGGCCAGGTCCAGCGTCTCCTGGCGCACGGTTTCACAGTCGGCGCTGCGGAGGATGCGGGGCACGAGGGCCATCGCCGCGGCGTCGAGCGCCTGCTGTTGCTCGTCGGCACGGGCGCCGGTGAGCGGTGCGTAGCGGGCTTCCATCTGGCTGAGGGAGCCGCGCATCTCCATGCCCGCGTAGGTGGCGGCCGCCGCGATGACCGAGGTGCCGGGGAGCGCGAGGGGGGTGCCCTCCGCGGGGCAGCAGCGCGGATCGGGGCAGCAGTAGGACCAGAAGCGGCCGTCGGAGATGCACAGGGCCTCGTACACGGGCATGGCGAGGCGGCCGCACGCTTGGCGCAGCGCCCGGGCGAGCGGGCGCAGCCGGTCCATCACGAGCTGCCCGGTCTCGTCCGTGGCCGGGTCCTGGCAGAGGAACAGGACGACGCCGTCGGGGCGGGCTCCACGCTTGTTGCTTCCGGTGACGAGGGTCTCGGCGAGCTGCTCGCTGATGTCGGGCCACTCCTCGCGGGAGTGCGGGATGCCGAGCCTGAGTCGGCCGCCGAAGCGGCCGCGCTCGCCGTGGAGCGCGACCATGACGACACTGTCGTCCGGGATGAAGCCCAGCAAGTACGGCAGGGCGTCGGCCAGTTCGGCCGGGCTGCGGAGGGTGACCTCCTGTTCCGCGCGCGGCCCCGAGGCGGCGGACGCAGCGGTGGTGGAGGAGGGGAACGGGCGGGCTGAGTCGTTGTGCTTGGTCATGGCCAGAGAGTCCCGTGAACCCGCCGAGGCCCGCCAGGCCTGTGGATAACTCTCGAATATTGTCGTACTAACTTTGTGGGCGAGGTTTTCCACAGGATCGTGGTCGCGGTCGCGCGATGTCAGTGGCCTCGTGTTGCATGGGGGCATGACCAACGAAGACCTCCGCGCCTCGGCCGACGCAGTCCTGGCCCGTCTCGTCGGAGACACCACAGGCACTGCGAGACTGCGCGAGGATCAGTGGCGCGCGATCGAGGCGCTGGTCGCCCACCACCGCCGCGCGCTGGTCGTCCAGCGGACCGGCTGGGGCAAATCCGCCGTGTACTTCGTCGCGACCGCGCTGCTGCGCCAACGCGGCAGCGGCCCGACAGTGATCGTCTCGCCGCTCCTTGCCCTGATGCGCAATCAGGTGGATGCGGCCGCGCGCGCAGGCATCCACGCGCGCACGATCAATTCCGCGAACACCGAGGAATGGGACACCATCCAGGCGGAGGTGGCCGCGGGCGATGTGGATGTGCTGCTCGTCTCGCCGGAGCGCCTCAACAACCCCGACTTCCGTGATCAGGTCCTGCCCAAGCTCGCGGCCGCCACCGGCCTGCTGGTGGTCGATGAGGCCCACTGCATCTCCGACTGGGGCCACGACTTCCGGCCCGACTACCGGCGGCTGCGCACCATGCTCGCCGACCTGCCCCCCGACGTGCCCGTGCTCGCGACGACCGCCACCGCGAACGCGCGCGTCACCGCGGATGTCGCCGAGCAGCTGGGTACGGGCGAGGGTTCGGAAAAGGCGCTGGTCCTGCGCGGGCCGCTGGACCGGGAGAGTCTGAGCCTGGGCGTCCTGCAGCTGCCCGACGCCGCGCACCGGCTGGCATGGCTAGCCGACCACCTCGGCGAGCTCCCCGGGTCCGGGATCATCTACACGCTCACTGTCGCCGCCGCCGAAGAGGTCACGGCGTTCCTGCGCCACCGCGGCCACACCGTCGCCTCGTACACCGGCAAGACCGAGAACGCCGATCGTCAGCAGGCGGAGGACGACCTGCTGGCCAACCGGGTCAAGGCGCTGGTCGCCACGTCCGCGCTCGGCATGGGATTCGACAAGCCGGATCTGGGGTTCGTGGTCCACCTGGGCTCCCCCTCGTCCCCCATCGCCTACTACCAGCAGGTCGGCCGCGCCGGGCGCGGAGTGGAACACGCGGAAGTGCTGCTCCTGCCGGGCCGCGAGGACGAGGCCATCTGGAAGTACTTCGCCTCCCTCGCCTTCCCCTCGGAGGGCATGGTGCGCCGCACCCTCGATGTGCTGGCCGCGTCCGACCGCCCCGTGTCTCTGCCCGCTCTGGAACCACAGGTGGAGCTGCGCCGCTCGCGTCTGGAGACGATGCTCAAGGTCCTCGACGTGGACGGCGCGGTGCAGCGGGTACGCGGCGGCTGGACGGCGACGGGCCGACCGTGGGTCTACGACGCCGAACGCTATGCCTGGGTCGCGCGGCAGCGTGAGGCGGAGCAACAGGCGATGCGGGATTACGTCAACACGACGGAATGCCGGATGGAGTTCCTGCGGCGGCAGCTCGACGACGAGCAGGCGGCCCCGTGCGGGCGTTGCGACAACTGCGCCGGGCCCCGGTTCACCGCCGAGGTGTCCGCCACGGCTCTGGACGCGTCGCGGGGTGAACTGGGGCGTCCGGGCGTGGAGGTGGAGCCGCGGCGGATGTGGCCGACGGGGATGGCCTCGGTCGGCGTGGATCTCAAGGGCCGTATCCCCGCGGGGGAGCAGGCCGCCACGGGCCGGGCTCTCGGCCGGCTGTCCGACATCGGCTGGGGAAACCGGCTGCGGCCGCTCCTCGCCCCGCAGACACCGGACGGCCCCGTTCCGGACGATGTGGTGGACGCCGTGGTGACGGTGCTGGCCGACTGGGCGCGTGGGCCGGGCGGTTGGGCCTCCGGCGCACCCGACGCCACCGGCCGGCCGGTGGGTGTCGTCACCATCGCCTCCCGCACCCGGCCCCGGCTGATCCAGTCCCTGGGCGAGCGCATCTCCGCGATCGGCCGGATGCCGCTGCTGGGCACGGTCGAGTACCGGGACACGGAGGCGGACACCCGGCTGCCGCGCACCAACAGTGCTCAGCGTCTGCGGGCGTTGGACGGGGTGTTGACGGTGCCTCCGGTGCTCGCCGCGACCCTGGCCACGGCGGGCGGCCCCGTTCTGCTCGTGGACGACCTGTCCGATACGGGCTGGACGCTGGCCGTGGCCGCGAGGCTGCTGCGGCGGTCCGGGGCGACCGAGGTACTCCCGTTGGTCCTCGCGGTACAGGGCTGACCACGCGTGACGAGTCAGGCGGCTGGGCAAGGATAGGGGGCGCACGGCGCGCGCAGGGGGGCAGTGGCGTCAAACGATCGTTGCCGCGCTCCGGCGCGGCCGGGAGAATTGGACCCGCTCCCACCCCCGTCCGTCCGTGACCCGCCGGGCTGACGCGGTGGTGCGCACCCTTGCCCGATGGCCGCCCGCGCCCTCGCATGGGCACGCAGACGAAGGGAGGATCATGACCTTCGGCTTCGCTCCCCCGCCCGCCGACTCCGGTCCCCGGCTGGGACGGCTGCTGGAGCCCGCCGAATGGGCCGCGGCCGGGATCCCGCTGCTGCGCAACCCACGTGAGCTGATAACTGGTCTGCACGCGCGCCACCTGCCGTCGCCGACGACGGCGGTCGTCGCCGTACTCGACCCCGACGACCGGCTCGTGGCGAGCGCGTCCTTCACCCGACGGTCCGTTTCGGCCGATGGCTGGGAGCTCCGCAACGCGCTCCTCGCGCAATTGCGCCAGGTGATTCCGCACGACCTCCGTCGGCGCACTCCGGTGCGCACCGCTGTACTGCTCTACTGCCGGGAGGGCGAGGCCCATTGGACCGAGGAGGACGGCGCCTGGATGTGGGGCCTGCGTGACGCCTGCACCCTGCACGGTCTGCGCTGTGGCGCATACATCACGCTGACCACGAGCGGCTGGCGGATATTCGGCGAGGGGCGCACCGGACGGCGTCCGCACTCACCTGTGTACCGGACGGCGCCGCTGGTGTCCGACGACGAGGTGTCCGAGGTGGGGCCTCGGACGGCGGCCGGCTGACCTGCCCCTCCAAGGGGCAGCGGTCCGGTGCGAACCCCGCGGTCACCGTCGCCTCCAGGGCCGGGTGACCGCCGGGTCCGTATCTCAGACGCCTGCCGGGAGAAGGGTGCCGACCAGTTGCGAGTCGCCGCAGACGATCAGCAGCCCACCGGCGCGTTCCAGCGCGGCGGAAAGGACACCGTTCACCGCGACATCCTCGTCGCTGTTGACGGCTACGACCACGATCGGACGGCGGCCGGCGCGGCTCGCGTCGGCGCTCGCGTAGAAGACATCGTCACGGGCGTCGTGCTGCGCCCAGTACGACGCCTCGCCGAAGGACAGCTCGTGCGCTGCCCACGGGTGCTGTTCGCCGGTGGTGAGGACCAGGATCTCGCCGGGTTCGCGGCCGGTGTCGAGCAGCAGGTCGACGGCCTCGTCCGCGGCGTCCAGCGCGCCCTGCGCGGAGGCCGGGATGAGCTGGATCTGCGGACCGGTGGCGGGGGTGTCCGTCACCGCGGCGTGCGAGACGCGCGGGGGCGGAGCCGGGACCGGACCACGGTGGGAACCGGGGCTGCCGGGCCGCACCGGGGCCGGACGGGGGCCAGGGACAGGACGGGGGGTCTGCGCGCCGCGGCCAGGGGCCGGAACCGCGCGGGGACCCGGGACACTCTCGTGAATCTGAGGCTCCTCGGTGATGAGAGGCGTGAATTGATGTCTATCAAACGCCGGTGCGGGACGCGTCGGCGGGTGGCGGCGGGTGCCGCTCAGAAGTCGAAACCGAGTTGGCCACCGGCCTCCAGAGCAAGTGCCTCCGGGGCGCTGCGCGCCCGCTTGAGGTGCTGCCACCTGGGCAGCGCGTCGAGATAGGACCAGGACAGCCGGTGGTACGGGGTGGGGCCCAGCGCCTCCAGGGCGGCGCGGTGCACCGGCGAGGGATATCCGGCGTTGTCGCAGAAGCCGAAGTCCGTGTATTCAGCGCCCAGTTCGGCCATGATGGCATCGCGCCGCACCTTGGCGATCACGGACGCGGCGGCGACGACCACGCAGGACTGGTCGCCCTTGATGACCGTGCGGACCTTCCAGGGCTCCCCGAGGTAGTCGTGCTTGCCGTCGAGGATCACCGCGTCGGGCCGCACGGGCAGGGCTTCCAGGGCACGGGAGGCTGCCAGCCGCAGTGCCGCCGTCATGCCCAGTTCGTCGATCTCCTGTGGGGAGGAGTGGCCCAGCGCGTGGGCGGTGACCCAGCCCTCCAGCTGCTCCGCGAGCGCGGTGCGCCGCTTGGGGGTCAGCAGCTTGGAGTCGGTGAGGCCCTCCGGGGGCCGGCGCAGACCGGTGACGGCCGCGCACACGGTGACCGGTCCGGCCCAGGCCCCGCGGCCGACCTCGTCGACCCCGGCGACGACCTTGGCTCCGGTCGTGGCGCGCAGGGAGCGCTCGACGGTGTGGGTAGGCGGTTCGTACGGCATGGCGCCAGCAAGCGTACGCCCCTGCCCGCGGCCGGAGTAGCCCCGCCCCCTCCCCTTTTCGTCTCTTCTTCCTGTCGGGTCAGCCCACAGCGGTCGGCAGCCAGCCGGGAAGCCCTTCGGTGCGCTCCAGCCAGCCCTCGGGCGGAGTGCCCTGTTCCGCCGCCGCGACGACTCCGCCGACGATGGCGCAGTTGGTGTCCACGTCGCCGCCCACCTGCGCGGTCGTCCAGAACGCGGTCTCGAAGGAGCCGAGGTTGCGGGCGGCTGCCCACAGGGCGAACGGCACCGTGTCATGGGCGCTGGTACGGCGTCCGCAGCCGAGGACGGCGGCGACGGTCTGGGCGTCGCCGTAGTCGAGCATGTCGCGGGCACGCCGCAGTCCCGCCTGGACCGCGCTGCGCGGGACGAGCGCGATGACCCCGTCCAGGAGGGTCTCCGGGGCGACGGGGCCACTGGGGGCTGCGGCGATCGCGGCCGCGGCGGCCACGGCCATGCTCCCGGCCACGGCCTCGCGGTGCTGGTGGGTGGTGTACGACGAGATCTCCGCCTGGTGCGTGGCCTGTTCCGGGTCGTCCGCGTACCAGGCGCCGAGCGGGGCGATACGCATGGCGGCACCGTTGCCCCAGGAGCCCTGGCCGTTGAACAGGGCGGCGGCCAGCTCCCGCCAGTCGCCCCCCTCCCTGATCAGGCGCAGCATGCGATTGACCGCCGGGCCGTAGCCTCGGTCGAAGTCGTGGTGCTCGGCGAAGGAGCGGGCGAGAGCGTCCTGGTCGACGCGGCCGTGTTCGGCGAGGACGGCCAGCACGGAGCAGGCCATCTCGGTGTCGTCGGTCCACTGCCAGGGGGAGGGCGGCAGCTCGCGGCGTTTGAGGGACGGGTAGTTGGCGGGGACGAAGAACTGGGAGCCGAGGGCGTCACCCAGGGCCAGCCCGCGCAGGCTCCCCAGGGCTCGGTGGAATCGGTCAGCGGTCATCGCAGCGAACTCTAACCGGTGAAGCCGTACGGTTCGGGGGTGCACCAGCGCTCGAACGGGCGGTCCAGGTGGTAGCGGCCGTCGGTCCCGAGGAGCAGGGCGCGGGTCTCCCCGTTGCCCGGGTTCGACAGGCACTCGAACTCGGCGACGGTCCAGTGCAGCCAGCGCATGCAGAACAGCCGCATGGTCAGACCGTGGGTGACCAGCAGGACGTTCGGCGGGTGCCCGGGGTCCTCGAAGCTGCGCCACAGGCTCTCGAGGAAGGCCCCGACGCGGTCGTACACATCGGCGCCGGACTCGCCTTGGGCGAAGCGGTAGAAGAAGTGCCCGTAGGCGTCGCGGTACGCCTTCTGCCTGCGGACGTCCGCGGGGTCCTGCCAGTTGCCCCAGTCCTGCTCGCGCAGGCGCGGCTCCTCACGGACCCGGACCCTGCCCGGGTCGAGCCCCAGGGCGTGGAACGTCTGGTGCGTACGGCGGTAGGGGGAGACGTACGCGGACACCTGCTCGTCCCCGAACATCTCGCGCAGCCGGACACCGGCCTCCCTGGCCTGCTTACGGCCCTTTTCGGTCAGGCTCAGGGCGTGGTCGGGCTCCCGTTCGTAAACGGTGTCGTCGACATTGCCCACCGATTCTCCGTGGCGGATGAGAACGATGCGTCGGGGCCGTGGCATGCCGCCACCCTAGATCGGGCGCGAGCCTTCCGCCGTGCGTCACCTCGCCACAAGCGGCCGACCTGCCCGTATCTCCTGGCGGCGACCGGTGAACCGGCTGCTCAGCAGCCTGTCGTGGGAGACCACGACCAGGGCTCCGGGCCACTCGGCGAGAGCCTGCTCCAACTGCCCGACCAGGCCGAGGGCGAGGTGGTTGGTGGGTTCGTCGAGCAGGAGCAGGTCCGCCGGGCGGGCAAGCATGCGGGCGAGATCCAGACGGCGGCGCTGCCCGACCGAGAGCGAGCCGACCGGCACATGGAGATCCCGCTCGCGGAAGAGTCCGTACGAGAGAAGGCGCTCACGGCGCTCCTCCTCGGTCCCTGGCAGGCCGCGCCCGAAGGCGGTGAGCAGCCGCTCGGCACGGTGGTTCAGGGGCGACTCCTGGGCGAGGTGGCCGATGCTCCCCCGTCGGCGCACCGTGCCGGTGTCGGGTTCGATCACCCCCGCGAGGACCTTCAGCAGGGTGGACTTGCCCGCGCCGTTGGCGCCATGGATCAGGAGCCGCTCGCCCGCGTGGATCCGCAGCGAGTCGACGGCGAGCCGGTCCCCGACCCGCACCCGGTCCAGGTCGACGAGGACGCCCTCGACGCCGCCGGTCGACGGCCGGGCGGTGAAGCGCAGCGGCTCCGGCGGGCGGGGCACCGGATTCCCCTCCAGTCGGCGCAGCCGCACCTGGGCGTTGCGCACCCGGCTGGAGACGGAGGACTGGACGCGGCCCTTGTCCCGGTCGTAGGCCATCTTGTTGCCGTCCTTCATGGCCCGCCCATGGGCGACACGTTGCCCGGTGGTGGAGGCCGTCTCGGCGAGTGCCGCGGTCTCGGTGCACCACTGCTCGTACGCCTGCTCCCAGCGGCGACGGGCGGCCGCCTGCTCCATGACGAATCCGGTGTAGCCGCCGCCGTAGCGGACAAGGGCCTTCCGGTCTGCGTCGACCTCGACCAGAGCGGTGGCGACGCGCTCCAGGAAGACGCGGTCGTGGGAGACGGCGAGCACGGTGCCGGGGTGGGCCCGTACGGCTTCTTCGAGCCAGGTCAGCGCATCGCCGTCCAGGTGGTTGGTGGGTTCGTCCAGCAGCATGACCTCGGGTGCGGCCGCGATGAGACAAGCCAGGCTCAACCGGGCCTGTTCACCACCGGACAGGCCGCCCAACGGTCGCTCCCGCTCGATGTGGGCGAGCCCGAGGGCGTGCAGGGCCTTGTCGACCCGGGCGTCGGCCTCATAGCCGCCGCGCGCCTCGAAGGCCGTCAGGAGCTCCCCGTATTCGGCGAGCCCCTCGGGCCCGGCGGCGTCCAGACCGGCCTCCAGCTCGTGGAGCCGGTGCTCCATGGTGCGCAGTTCGGCGAGCGCCGCGTCGATCGCGTGGCCCACCGTGCGGTCGGGCGGGAGCGAGAGTGTCTGCCCCAGAAGACCGATGCCGCCCTCCGAGGTCGCCACGACCACGCCGTCGTCGGGCCGCTCGGCACCGGCGATGAGCTTGAGCAGGGTGGACTTGCCCGCGCCGTTCTCTCCGACGACGCCGATCCGCTCACCCGGCCGCACGGAGAAGGACACGTCGTCGAGAAGCCGACGATCTCCTCGGGACACGGATACACCGCGCAGGGAAAGCTGAGTGGGCATACGAGCCTCCAAGGGAGATCGGCACCGTGAGCGGGAGGAACGCTCACGGGAGCGCGACCGACCACTCAAACGCAACACAAGTTGCGTTACCCTCAGCATGGCACGACTCCCCGACTAACGCAACAGGAGTTGCAGTTGACTTCCGAGACGCCCCCCTCCCAGTCTCCGGGCACCGTCCGCCCCGGCGGTCGCACCGCCCGCACCCGTGCCGCCGTACGCGACGCCGTCCTCGCCGGACTGGTCGAGAGCGGATACCCGGGCCTGACGGTCGAATACGTGGCCGAGCACTCGGGCGTCCACAAGACCACGCTCTACAGGCGCTGGGGCGGGATCGAAGGCCTGGTCGCGGACGCCCTCGAGCTCGCGGGCGAGGACAGCTGGACCCCGCCCGACACCGGTTCCCTCCACGGCGATCTGCGCGCCCTGGCCCAGGAGATCGTCGACAGCTTCACCGACCCCGCGGCAGCTGCCGCCCCGGCTGCCTTCATCGCCGCGGCCTTCCAATCCGCCCATGCGGCCGACGCTCTGCGCCGCTTCTACAGCGAGCGCTTCGCGCGCTGTGCCCCTCTGGTCGCGCGGGCCGTCGACCGCGGCGAGGCGCCTTCCGGCACCGACCCCGGCGCTCTCGCCCGCGCTGTCTCGGCGCCGCTGTTCCTCAGACTGTTCATCACTCGGGAGCCCATCGGCGCAGCCGACGCCGGCCAGGCCGCCGACGCGGCCCTCGCCGCGGCACGCGAGGGGGTCTATGCCAGGCGCGCCTGACCCCGACCGGCGACGGGTGCGTGCCGGTCATACCGTCCAGGACGGTTCTATGGCGACGATGTCGCCCCCGACCGCGGCCACATCCGCCTCGGTCTGCGCCCGCAGGGCGAGCCGTTCCAGCCGGTCCACCCGGTATTTTCCGTACTCCGCGCCGGAGTTCCACATCGACAGCACCAGGAACTCCTGGCCGGGCGCCTCCCCGAACACTCCGCGCAGCATCCCCGGGGAGCCGGCCATCGCCGGGTTCCACACCTTCTCCTGCATGAGCGTGAAGTGCTCGACGCGGTCCTCGCGGACACGGCAATGGGCGATCCGCATCACGTCCGCGTCCGCGAACTGCGGCCGGAATCCCACTTTCACATCGCACCGGTGCTCGAACAGCCTCACCTGGGTGTTCTTGAACGTGCCGGCCTGCGCGGCCGCCAGCCGGTCGTGGGAGCGCGCCATGAACGAGTCGTAGAACGCCCTGCTCTCCCAGAAACCGAAGAGGTGCGCCACTTGGGGACGCCCCCTGCTCCAGCCCCCGCCCTGCCCCCGGAACCCCGGTTCGCCGAGCAACCCCGCCCATTTCCGCTGCCCCCGCTCGAACCCGCGGCGGTCCACCACGGTGCAGCGAATCCACTTGACCAGCACCGCGCCATCGTACGGTGCTGACAGCAGCGCGTAATCACGTACCGGATGAGTACACCCGCGCGAGCGTCGCGGCGTCCGCCTCACTGAGCTCGATCCGGAACTCCAGCTTCAGGAGTTCTGCCAACTCCTCGGGCTTCACCGTCTTTTGCTCGACAGTGCCATTGGAGTGCGCCACCGAGAACGACGAGCCCACCAGGCTCCGGCGCACGCCCGGCTCCGTCCGCTGCACCACAGCGCGGGAGACGAACGGCGATCGCGGATGGGTCGCCGTGTAATGGTTCATCACCGCGCAGTCGGCGGGGAAACGGGGCTCCGCGCCGAAGGCGTACAGGTCGAACCAGCCGTCCGGATGGAGCGAGCGCAGCACGTACGTCCCCTCCGGCTCACGTACGATCCCGAACGTCCAGTCACCATGCAGCGCCTGCGCACCGTCACGCAGCGGCAGCGGCTCCAGCAGCCCCTCCCCGCCGAATCCGACGTCGCACAGCCACGGAGTGCCGTCCACCTCGACCTTCAGGGCCAGGTGCGTGACGGCGCGCAGTTTGTCGCTCCCGTTGCGGATCCGCGCGCCGATTCCGGTGACGGCGAAGCCGATGTTCTCCAGAACGGCGGCCATCAGAAGGTTCTGTTCGTGGCAGTAGCCTCCGCGGGTCCCGGCGACCATCTTGTGCTGCAGAGCCCCGATCTCCAGCAGGACCGGCCGGCCGAGCAGGATGTCCAGGTTCTCGAAAGGGAAGGCGGCCACGTGCGCACGGTGCAGCGCCCGGAGCGTCGCCGGATCCGGCTGCGGCGCCCCCTCGAAGCCGACGCGCCGCAGATAGGCGTTCAGGTCCAGTTCGCTGCCGCTCCATATGGACTCGTTCATGCCGCCGCCCGCTTCCCCTGTCGCCCATTTCCGATCCGTACGCGCATCCGCGCGACCTCAATGATCATTCAGCTGCGGAGAGCAGTACCGCGGCAGCGGCACGCGCCTGGTGGGCCGCCGCGGGCGCACCGGTGACCGCCGCCGTGGCGATGGCCCCGTCGACCAGGACCGCCAGCTGATCGGCCAGCGGCTCCGGGGCCTCGAATCCGGCGTCGCGGACGAGGTGGAGCAGGTATCGGCGCACCTCGGCCTTGTGGTCGCGCGCGGCATCGGCGACCGCCGGCGAGCCCGTGCCCATCTCGCCGAACGCGTTGAGGAACGCGCAACCCCGGAACCCGGGCTCACCGAACCAGTCGTACAGCCAGTCGAAAACCGCGAGAGGGCGGTCCCGGTCGACAGGCCGGAGTTCCACACGGTCGGCCAACTCGGTCCGCCAGCGCCGGTCACGACGCCGCAGATACGCCTCCACCAGAGCCTCCTTGGACGGAAAGCACTGATAGAGGCGCTTGAGGGAGACGCCGGACGCGCCGCGGATCCGGTCCATTCCCACCGCCTGCACACCGTGTTCGTAAAAGAGCGCCTCCGCTGCGTCGAGCACCCGATCCTCGGTACCGGCGATTTCCATGTCACTCCCGACTGACGAAGGGCTGGCGGAGAACTAGCGAAGAGAACGATCGTTCTCTAGGCTACTCGACATCGGGAGAACGATCGTTCTCCCCTGGGAGGAAAGGCATTTCCGTGACTCAGCGCCCGCCCCTGCCGCCCTTCGACGAGGAGACGGCACGAGCCAAGGTCCAGGCCGCCGAAGACGCCTGGAACACCTGCGACCCGGACCGGGTCGCCCTCGCCTACACGGAGGACTGCGTCTGGCGGAACCGCGATCAGCTCCTCGCCGGACGTGAGGAAATCCGCGCGTTCCTGCGCCGGAAGTGGGAGAAGGAGCTCGACTACCGTCTGCGCAAGGAGTTGTGGTCCTGGAGCGGCAACCGCATCTCCGTCCGCTTCCGTTACGAGTGGCGCGACACGGACGGACGGCAGTGGCGCAGCTACGGAAACGAGCAGTGGGAATTCGACGCCGACGGACTGATGCGCCGCCGCGAGGCGAGCATCAACGACGTCCCGGCCGACGAGGCCACGGCCGGGGCCGACGCGACGTGGCAGGACGGGATCGGCTGATCTCCTCACGGTCACGCCATCACGTCGGCGACGAATCCGAGGGTGGCATCATGAGCAACCCACGTGAAATCCTTGGAAGTTGCGGACGCGCCCTGTGGAGACCCGTTTCACCTGGACGTGGCGTCCGTCCACGGCCGGACTCCGCCCGTCCGGCCCCTGACACTTCGCGCGGGTGCGGACCCGTGCGGCGTCGGTCGAGTTCCGAGGAAGGGGAGCCTGGTGAACAGTCTCAACAAGGGGATCGAAAAAGTCCAAGTGACACTCAAGTGGGACCCCAGTCCGCCCGGCACTCCCGCCCATGACCTCGATCTGATCGCCGCGACGTACCCCGTGGCCGCCCCGTACGGCGCACCCTCGTATCTCGTCTACTTCGACAGCCGGTCCCCCGACGGCACCATCACCCTCAACAGGGACAGCAAGACCGGCCAGGGGCTGGGTGCGGACGAGGCGCTGACGATGGAGCTCGACCGGCTGTCGGAGCACTACGGCCGGGTGGTGGTGGGCGTCGCCATTCAGCAGAACACGGGGCGGAAAACCTTCGGCGACGTGGCGAATACGGGTGTGCGCATCAGCGCGGGCCTCGCGGTACTGGCTTCCGAGGATCTCGCCGATGTCGCGGCGAGCACCGCTGCGACCGTCGGGGAATTCCTCCGGGACGGCTCGGGCGCGTGGGCATTCCACAAGCTCGTCCGCGGATTCGACGCCGACCCGGCCACGTTCGCCTCGGTGATGGGCAACCGCTGATTGCCGCGGCACGCAGCCGGAAGACACACAGCGGAAAGAAGAATGGGCGGAAAGGCGGATCCGAAAGGGGCCTTTCCGCCCGCGCTTGCCCGTCCGCTCTCTTGTCTGTGAAAATCGCCGTATGAACAAGCGAAAGGACAACCGGGCTCTCGTCCGGTGACCCGCCTCCAGCCATGGGACCTGGGCGGCACCCTCAGCGGCGGCCCCTCCCTCCACGAGCTCGCACTGGCGGAAGAAGAACGTCTGCCGACCGGGTCGGCAGCTCCGGCCCATCGTCGACTGCCCGTGCGGACCCCGGAACCGAGTCGCCGCGCAAGCCGATCGGCGGCCGGAGAAGCCCGGATCGTCGCGGCACTCACCCGCCTGGCCGGAACCGCTCCGGACCGCAGGGTCCTCGAAGTCCTGGACCGGCAACTACGGCGCCTGGTGTGGCGCGATCACGCGGAAGGAATTCGCGCCGCGATCGAGCAACTCGACCTGCCGCCCGACCGATTGCACCGCATGGGCCGGTGGTTCACCACTTATGGTGAGCACGCACACGCGGTCGCGTTCGGCATCGTACTGCTCGGCGCGTACGGAACCGACGAAGACCGGGATGTCCTGCTGACCTTCGGCGTCTACGGGGAATTCGCCAAGGAGGTCTGCGAAGCCCTGACGCATTCGCAGACCGGAGCGCACCGCGTGCTCGTGGCCTTGGCCGAGCGGTCCAAGGGCTGGCCGCGCGTTCACGCCGTCGAGGCGCTCATCGGAGCGACCGACCCCGGCATCAAGGAATGGCTCGTCCGCGATGCGTGCGGCGGCGACGTCCTGGACGGCTATTTCGCGCGGAATGCCGCGGTCACCTGCGATCTCGCCGGTGTGCTCGCCCGTGACCAGTTGGACGAGGAGACACTGAACGGCGCGGGGAGGCTCCTCGCCGCGCTGGCCGATGTCGAGAGCCCCGGAGCCACATTGTTCTCGTACCCGGACGCCCGACGAGCGCTCGAAGGTTATGCGCGGCATTGCGTCCTGCGCGGCCCGTCCCTGAAGCGCCTCACCGTCCTCGCTCTGATCGACCGCTGTCTCGGCACACCCGGTGCCACGAGAGCGGAGTGGCAACCGGACGGTTTCGAGAGCACCCGGTCCCGTTTCGCCGAGTTGCTCTCGGCTCCGGATTCGCGGTCCGTCGTCATACATGGCCTGGCCGACAAGGACCCCGCCGTATTCCGCCGCGCCGCATGGCTGGCGAGACTCCTGGGTGTCCCGTACCACTCGGCGCTCCTCGGCAGAGTGGAATCGATGCCGCTGGACACGACCGTCTGGTATCTGCTCGTCGACGCTTGCCCCGCCGAGGAGATCACCGCCGTGGCAGCGGCCGCGGAACGTCTTCTCCCGCTGGACCGATTGAGGTCCGGTCCCGCGGACGCCAACGGTTTCGGTCCGGACTTCGCGGCCGACAACGCCCTCGACATGATCGTCAGCCGTCTGGACGAACACCCGGGAATCGGCTGGCCGTTGATAACGGCCGCCCTCGGAAACCGCACACGGAGAAACCGCCATATGGCGATGAAGGCCATCGCCTCCTGGCCTGTCCATCTCCTGCCGCCCGAGGCCCGCACACTTCTCCTCGCCGCGCACTCGGAGGAACCGGACGAGGAACTCGGAACGAAGATGCGGCAAGAGCTCGAGCGGCTCTGAGGAACGGCTCCGACGGCACGACAAAGCGGTGGCGCGGAAAGGGATTTCCCTCTCCGCGCCACCGCTTTCAGGTGCGACTAACCCTCAGGCGTCAGCTGCAACCGCTCGTCGAACCGCAGCCCTCGCAGAGGTAGCAGCTGCCCGCGCGGCGCATCTTCGTGCCGCAGGAGAAGCAGAGCGGGGCGTCGGCGTTCAGACCGAGCTGCATTTCCACCAGTTCGGTGGAGTTGTGGGCCTGCTTCGGGGCCGGGGCGGCCGCCACCGGCTGGGCCGGGGCCGCGGCCTGGCGCGGCGCCGACTGGGCGAGGCCCTCGACGTCGACCTCGTCGTCGGCCGGCTCGTACGAACCGGTGTCCAGGTGACGCTGGCGCTCCTCGGCGGAGTGGATGCCCAGTGCCGAGCGGGTCTCGAACGGCAGGAAATCCAGCGCCAGGCGGCGGAAGATGTAGTCGACGATCGACTGAGCCATCCGCACGTCCGGGTCGTCGGTCATGCCCGCCGGCTCGAAGCGCATGTTGGTGAACTTGGAGACGTACGTCTCCAGCGGCACGCCGTACTGCAGGCCGACGGAGACGGCGATGGAGAAGGCGTCCATCATGCCCGCGAGGGTCGAGCCCTGCTTGGACATCTTGAGGAAGACCTCGCCGAGACCGTCGTCCGGGTAGGAATTGGCGGTCATGTAGCCCTCGGCGCCACCGACCGTGAAGGAGGTGGTGATGCCCGGACGCCCCTTGGGGAGGCGCTTGCGGACCGGGCGGTACTCGACGACCTTCTCCGCGGCGGGGGCGGCCTCGACGGTCTTGGCCTCCTCCTTCTTCTTGGCGGAGAGCGGCTGACCGACCTTGCAGTTGTCGCGGTAGATCGCGAGCGCCTTCAGACCGAGCTTCCAGCCCTCGAAGTAGACCTCCTCGACCTCCTCGACGGTGGCCGACTCCGGCAGGTTCACCGTCTTGGAGATGGCGCCGGAGAGGAACGGCTGCGCGGCCGCCATCATGCGCACGTGGCCCATGGCGGAGATCGCGCGCTCGCCCATGGCGCAGTCGAAGACCTCGTAGTGCTCGGACTTCAGGCCCGGGGCGTCGATCACATTGCCGTGCTCGGCGATGTGGGCGACGACCGCCTCGACCTGCTCCGGCTGGTAGCCGAGGCGCTTGAGGGCCTTGGGGACCGTGTTGTTCACGATCTGCATCGAACCGCCGCCGACGAGCTTCTTGAACTTGACCAGGGCCAAGTCCGGCTCGACGCCCGTGGTGTCGCAGTCCATCATCAGGCCGATGGTGCCGGTGGGGGCCAGCACGGACGCCTGGGCGTTGCGGAAGCCGTTCTTCTCGCCGAGGCGGATGACGTCCTGCCACGCCTCGGTGGCCGCGGCCCACACCGGGGTGTCCAGGTCGTCCATGCGCTTGGCGACCGTGTTGGCGTCGGCGTGCTGCTTCATGACGCGCTTGTGCGCGTCGGCATTGCGGGCGTAGCCGTCGTACGGGCCGACGACCGCGGCCAGCTCGGCGGAGCGCCGGTAGGAGGTACCCGTCATCAGCGAGGTGATGGCACCGGCCAGGGCCCGGCCGCCCTCGCTGTCGTACGCGTGGCCGGTGGCCATCAGCAGGGCGCCCAGGTTGGCGTAGCCGATGCCCAGCTGGCGGAAGGCGCGGGTCGTCTCGCCGATCTTCTCGGTCGGGAAGTCGGCGAAGCAGATGGAGATGTCCATCGCGGTGATGACCAGCTCGACGACCTTGGCGAAGCGCTCGGCGTCGAACGACTGGTTTCCCTTGTCGTCGTCGCGCAGGAACTTCATGAGGTTGAGCGAGGCCAGGTTGCACGAGGAGTTGTCCAGGTGCATGTACTCGCTGCACGGGTTGGACGCGGTGATCCGGCCCGTCTCCGGCGAGGTGTGCCAGTGGTTGATCGTGTCGTCGTACTGGATACCCGGGTCGGCACAGGCCCAGGCCGCCTCGGCCATCTTGCGGAAAAGGCCCTTGGCGTCGATCTCCTCGATGACCTCACCGGTCATACGGCCGCGCAGGCCGAACTTCGAGCCGGTCTCGACGGCGTTCATGAACTCGTCGTTGACACGGACGGAGTTGTTGGCGTTCTGGTACTGGACGGACGTGATGTCGTCGCCGCCCAGGTCCATGTCGAAGCCGGCGTCGCGCAGGGCGCGGACCTTCTCCTCCTCCTTGACCTTGGTCTCGATGAACGCCTCGACGTCCGGGTGGTCGACGTCGAGGACGACCATCTTGGCCGCACGGCGGGTGGCGCCGCCCGACTTGATCGTTCCTGCGGAGGCGTCGGCGCCGCGCATGAAGGAGACCGGGCCGGAGGCGTTGCCGCCGGAGGAGAGCAGCTCCTTGGAGGAGCGGATGCGGGAGAGGTTCAGGCCGGCGCCGGAGCCGCCCTTGAAGATCATGCCCTCTTCCTTGTACCAGTCGAGGATCGACTCCATGGAGTCGTCGACGGACAGGATGAAGCAGGCGGAGACCTGCTGCGGCTGGGCGGTGCCGACGTTGAACCAGACCGGCGAGTTGAAGCTGAAGACCTGGTGCAGCAGGGCGTAGGTGAGCTCGTGCTCGAAGATCTCGGCGTCCGCCGGGGAGGCGAAGTAGCCGTGCTCCTCGCCCGCCTTGCGGTAGGTCTTCACCACACGGTCGATGAGCTGCCGGAGGCTCGCCTCGCGGTCGGGGGAGCCGACCGCGCCGCGGAAGTACTTGCTCGTGACAATGTTGACCGCGTTGACCGACCAGAAGTCGGGGAACTCGACGCCACGCTGCTCGAAGTTGATCGAGCCGTCGCGCCAGTTGGTCATGACGACGTCACGACGCTCCCAGACCACCTCGTCGTACGGGTGCACGCCGGGAGTCGTGTGGATGCGTTCGATGCGCAGACCCTTGCCGCCCTTGTTTCCCTTGGAGCGGGAACCTCGTGCCGGGCCGCTCGTCGTCTCGGTCATGCCGCCTCCCTCTACGGGCAAAACGCCCTAATGCGCCCAATTCTTCCGTGGCGCGGATGTCTGTCGTTCACCCGGGCGCGCGGAGCGCGCCGGGCAGGTCTCTTGTTGTGGGGCCGCTAGTCGGCGGCCACGGCGGGCGCGGGGACCTCCGAGGTCCCGGCACGCTCACCGGCGGCCACGACGGGCCGTTGTTCACGGAGTTCCGCCACCGCGGCCTCGAAGTCCTCCAGCGAGTCGAACGCCTGGTACACGGACGCGAACCGCAGATAGGCGACGAGGTCGAGCTCCCGGAGGGGGCCGAGTATGGCGAGGCCGACGTCATGCGTGGAGAGTTCGGCGCTGCCTGTGGCCCGCACCGCCTCCTCGACACGCTGACCGAGCTGCGCGAGGGCGTCCTCGGTGACCGGGCGGCCCTGGCACGCCTTGCGCACTCCGGAGATGACCTTGTTGCGGCTGAAGGGCTCGGTGACCCCGCTGCGCTTGATCACCATCAGTGAGGCGGTTTCCACGGTCGTGAACCGGCGG
Organism: Streptomyces sp. NPDC002537; assembly: GCF_053594975.1. Lineage (NCBI taxonomy): Bacteria > Bacillati > Actinomycetota > Actinomycetes > Kitasatosporales > Streptomycetaceae > Streptomyces > Streptomyces sp. NPDC002537. The sequence goes on along the minus strand of NZ_JBSFWT010000033.1, from coordinate 25,507 downwards.
GAGCAGTCGGGGCACTGTCGGCGCCTGCGGATCGAGCAGCCGTCATCGGTGGTCCGACTGTCGACCACACGGCTGTCGGGGTGCCTGCAGAAGGGGCAGTGCATGGCTCTCCACCCTCCTCACCCTCATAGGACTGTGCACGATCTTCGGCTTCGGCCGACCCCCTTGCGGAGGCCTCGCGAAGCAGCCCCCAGCATAGGCGATGCCCGCGGCTCGGAATGACCAGCTACGGTCTCCGACCACAACTTGTGGGAGCTGCCGCCAATCAAACCACTAGATCTGGTGCCGAGCGGCCAGCCGCGCCGGAGGCGTGTCGCACCGCGCGGACAGGGCACGAGCCTACGCGAGCGGCCCCTGCCGCTCCCCCGAGGGCCGCGGATGACAGACTGGCCGCGACGCGGCGACCCCGACCGTCCGACACGCCGGGGCACTCTCGGAGCGAAGAGCCGCCGGCCGGAATCCGGCGTACGGATGTCCGGCCCGGCAGGGTCTGTGAAGTCCGCAGGACTTCGCACCGAAGGGTACCGTAATAGGTCGAATTGATCTTCAGCCGTACACCCTCCCCCCTGATCACGTCAGGCAATCTTCGATATTTCACTCGAACGTGTGTTTGGCGCAACCTTTCGAAAGCAACTACCGTTGTCCAGCTAGGGAGAACATCTCGAGAGGGGCCGACGTGACCACCACCGCAGACAGCGCCACCATCACCGCCCAGGACCGCTCCCAGAACCGACTCGACCAGGCACACCCCATGAATGACGCAGCCATGAACGCCGAGGGGCCCAAGCCCGCTCGCGCGCTTCCAGGACGACCTCCAGGAATCCGGGCCGACAGCTCGGGGCTCACCGACCGGCAGCGCCGGGTGATCGAAGTCATCCGGGACTCCGTCCAGCGCCGGGGCTATCCGCCGTCCATGCGTGAGATCGGCCAGGCGGTGGGACTCTCGAGCACCTCCTCCGTGGCCCACCAGCTGATGGCCCTGGAGCGCAAGGGCTTCCTCCGGAGGGACCCCCACCGTCCGCGCGCGTACGAGGTGCGCGGCTCCGACCAGCCCAGCTCGCAGCCGACCGACACCACGGGCAAGCCCGCTGCCTCCTATGTGCCGCTGGTCGGCCGGATCGCGGCCGGTGGGCCCATCCTGGCGGAGGAGTCCGTGGAGGACGTCTTCCCGCTGCCGCGCCAATTGGTCGGCGACGGGGAGCTGTTCGTCCTCAAGGTCGTCGGGGACTCCATGGTGGAAGCCGCCATCTGTGACGGCGACTGGGTGACGGTGCGTCGCCAGCCGGTTGCGGAGAACGGCGATATCGTGGCCGCGATGCTCGACGGCGAGGCTACGGTCAAGCGCTTCAAGCGCGAGGACGGACATGTGTGGCTGCTGCCGCACAACGCCGCCTACCAGCCCATTCCCGGCGACGAGGCCACCATCCTCGGCAAGGTGGTGGCGGTCCTCCGCCGGGTCTGAAGGCGTCGCAGGACCGGGCCCCGGAACCACTGCGCCGGTTCCGGGGTCCGCCTTTGCGTTCGGCCCCGTCCGCTCCCGGTCCGGCGCCGTCCGGCCCTCGCCTCGGATCGAAGGGCCGGTTGCTCCTGCGGCCTACTCCTTGGCCGCCTTCGCGGCGGCGTCGATCGCCGCCAGGGAGCGGCGCGCCTGATTGCGGTCCGTCGTGTACCAGAAGTCCGGCATGGAGGCGCGCAGGAAGCTCCCGTAGCGGGCCTTGGCCAGCCTCGGGTCGAGCACCGCGACCACGCCGCGATCCCCCGCCGCCCGTACGAGACGGCCCGCCCCCTGCGCCATCAGCAGCGCCGCGTGCGTCGCCGCGACCGCCATGAAGCCGTTGCCGCCCGCTTCCTCCACGGCCCGCTGCCGGGCGCTCATCAGCGGATCGTCGGGCCGCGGGAAGGGCACCCGGTCCATCACCACGAGCTGACAGCTCGATCCGGGGACGTCGACGCCCTGCCACAGCGACAGCGTGCCGAACAGACACGTACGGTCGTCGGCCGCGAACGTCCGGATGAGCTCGCCCAGCGTCTCCTCGCCCTGGAGCAGGATCGGCATGTCGAGCCGCCCCCGCAGCGCCTCCGCGGCCGCCTGCGCGGCCCGCATCGAGGAGAACAGACCGAGCGTGCGGCCGCCGGCGGCCTCCACCAGCTCCGCCAGCTCGTCGAGCATGTCCGAACGGCTGCCCTCCCGGCCGGGCTGGGAGAGGTGCTGCGCCACGTAGAGGATGCCCTGCTTGGGGTAGTCGAAGGGGGAGCCGACGTCGACGCCCTTCCACTGGGGACTGTCGTCGCCCCCCGTGCCCTCCGGGGCCAGCCCCAGCGAGGCACCGACCCCGTTGAAGTCGCCGCCGAGCTTGAGCGTGGCGGAGGTGAGAACGACGGAGCGCTCGTTGAAGAGCTTCTCCCTCAGCAGCCCGGAGACGGACAGCGGAGCGACCCGCAGGGAGGCCCCGAAGCGATCGTGGCGCTCGTACCAGACGACGTCGTACTCGGAGCCCTCCACGATCCGCTCCGCCACGGTGTGGACGCTCTCGACGTGGGCCAGCGCCTGCTTGCGGACGGCGTCCTCGTCCTGGACGGACTTGTCGCGGGTGTTGCCGATCGCGGAGATCACCGTGCGGGAGGCGTCGCGCAGCGACATCAGCGCGTACCGCAGATCCTCGGGGATCACTTCGAGGCGGCCGGGGAGCGCCAGCTCCATGAGGCGCTCGAAGCCCTCCGCCGCGGTCTGCAGGGCGTCCGCCGCCTTCTCGTCCACGAGCTTGGCGGCCCGGCGCACGGCGCGGTTGACCTGGCCCGGAGTGAGCTCGCCGGTGGCCACACCGGTGACCCGGGACACCAGCTCGTGGGCCTCGTCGACGATCAGCACCTCGTGGCTGGGCAGCACCGGGGCGCCCTCGATGGCGTCGATGGCCAGCAGGGCGTGGTTGGTGACCACGACATCGGCGAGCTTGGCCCGCTCGCGCGCGGCCTCGGCGAAGCACTCGGCACCGTACGCGCACTTCGAGGCGGAGAGGCACTCGCGGGAGGTGACCGAGATCTGGGACCAGGCGCGGTCGGAGACCCCGGGCGTGAGGTCGTCGCGGTCGCCGGTCTCGGTCTCGTCCGCCCAGTCGCGCAGGCGCAGCAGGTCCTTGCCGAGCTTGCTCGTCGGGGCCGCCGCCTCCACGGCGTCGAACAGGCCCTCCTCCTCTTCCTGCGGCACTCCCTCGTGCAGGCGGTGCAGACACAGGTAGTTCGACCGGCCCTTGAGCATGGCGAACTGCGGGCGGCGGCGCAGCAGCGGCTGGAGCGCGTCGACCGTGCGGGGCAGGTCGCGCTCCACGAGCTGGCGCTGGAGCGCGAGCGTCGCGGTCGCCACGACGACACGCTCGCCGTGGGCGAGGGCCGGAACCAGATAGCCGAGGGACTTTCCGGTGCCGGTGCCGGCCTGCACCAGCAGGTGGGAGTTGCCGTCGACCGCTTCGGCGACGGCTTCGGCCATGGTGACCTGACCGGGCCGCTCGGTGCCGCCGACGGCGGTGACGGCGGCGTGCAGCAGGTCTGCGAGGGAGGGCGAGGAGGTGGCAGTCATAGCTGTTCCAGACTAAGGGGAGGCACTGACATCCCCGGCCCGATCATGAGAAGTGCTGTGGATCGGATACGGCCCGGTGCGGACATCGCACGGAAACGTCGTGCGGAAACGTCAGAGGACCCCGCGCAGCGAGCGGTCGCGGATCATCAGGGCCGCGCGCTTGTCCGGCAGGTCGACTTCCGCGGCCAGCCGGAAGCCCGCGCCGAGGAACGCCGCGACCGACGGGACGTTGCGGAGGTCCGGTTCGGCGACGACCCGGGCGCAGGAGGGCCGGTGGTCCAGGACGAGGTCGGCGACGGCGCGCAGCAGTCCGCTTCCGATGCCGCGGCCGCGGTCGGCGACCCTGCCGATGACGAGGTGGAGCCCGGTGTCGTGCGGCCGGGCCGGGTAGTGGCGGGCGATGGGGCCCAGGTCCGCGCGGTACACCTCCCAGTAGCTCATCGGCACTCCGGCGAGCACTCCCAGGCACGGAACGCTGCGCCCGTCGCCGTCGAGCTGGGCGCGCACATGGGCCTCGGTGACGGTGTCGGGCCCGCCGAGCCCCCAAAAGGCCGCGACGGCCGGGTCGTTCATCCATCGGGCGACGAGCCGCAGGTCGCGTTCGAGCCGGACGGGCACGAGCCGGAAGGGGCCCGACGGGGTCGTCGCGGCCCGCCAGTCCGGCAGGGAGTCGAGGAGGTCCGGGGCACCGTACCGGACGGCCCCGGCCGGGTCGTGCGCCTCCGGCCGGTCGTCGACGCCGAGTTCGACGAACTCCTCGGTCAGTTCCAGCTCGAGGGTGTCGTCGGTGCTGGACCCGGTGCCGGGGTCGGTGGGCGGCACGGCGGCACTCTCCTCTCCGTGGCTCTCCCGGGCTCCCGGGGAGCCACGGCCTTCCCGGGGCGCTCGCCGGTCATCCGGCCGATACGACAAGGGGGTTGGCGATGGTGACGTAGACGGACTGGGAGGCGACCGGGCCGACGAGCTCGTCGAGCCCCCGCAGTCCGGTCAGCAGGTTCGCCTTGCAGCTGAGGGTGGGTGCCTCCAGCAGGTGGGCGGGCAGGGTCGAGCCGCTCGCGGACGGCCCGTGGGCCGCCTCCTTGAGGAAACGGCGGAACGCGGCGAGCAGGATCCGCTCGTCGGCGAGGCGCTGCGACCCGAACGCGCCGATCAGGCCGAGGACGTTGTTGATGCCCAGGTAGTAGGCGAATCGCTCGTCGGCCACCGTGTCGGGCACAAAGGTGTCGCTCTGTGTGCCGATCCCGGGGAGCCTGCTGTCGAGCGCGTCGCGGTGGGACTCACGGAAGTAGTAGCCCTGGTTGTCGCGGAACCGTCCGCCCACCGGCCAGCCGTCCGGGTCGAGCAGCACCAGGGTGTTCTGCTGATGGGCCTCCAGGGCGATGCCCGCCTGTCCGTCGAGCCACAGCACGGGCCGTACGACCGCTTCCAGGTAACGGAGGAACCACTCCGCCGACACGGCTCCGGCGGGTCGGCCGGTGCGGTGCGCGAGCCGGGCGACGAGCTCGGCGAGGCGGGAGGACATGCCGGTGGGACGACGGCCCGGCGCGCCGGGCCAGGGGCGCGGCGACACGATCCCCGCGAGGCACACGGCGTCGTCGCCGGGGCCGAAGGGGTTGTGCCGGATGACGGCGTCCAGTCCGGGCAGCGGGGTGCCGTCCGGTGCGTCGACGGCGAGCCAGGCGGGGTCGCGGACGATGTCGAAGCCGAGGCCGCCCGCGCAGGCGGAGCGCCAGCGCTCGGCGAGCCCGCTGCGCAGCAGCCGGTGCACCTCGACGCCGCGGTGGAGTTCCTTGCGGAGGTTCTCCCGCCGCGAGTTGGTGATGCGCAGGCCCAGCGAGAGCTTCAGCATGGCGGGCGCGCCGGGGCGGTGCAGGGTGCGTACGGACGAAGTCGGGTGCCAGGGCTCGCCGTGTGCGCCGAGGTCGTGGAGCAGCCCGGCGTCGAAGAGGCGGGCGACGGCCGGGCGGCTGCGGACGTCGTGCGCCTGCCAGGGGTGCACGGGAAGGGCCGTCGTGTCGGGCGGCAGGCGCAGTTCGGGGCCCGCGAGCCGGGCGGCCAGGGTGACGGCGTCGATGGCCCTGCCGCGCTCGGTCCAGGCCGATTCGGATGCCAGCAGGGAGTGATGGACGGCCAGCCAGTGCAGAGGGAAGGAGCCGCGCGTCTCCGGTGAACAGGCGAGGGATTGCGCTTCGGAGAGACCTTCACGGCTCTTGGGCACGGGGTGGAGGGGATGCCCGAGCAGCAGGGACTGTTCCGCGTGGAGGAAGAGGTTCACCGCGTCCGGGTCGGCGGGCCGTTCGCGCCGGTCGGTGAGGAACTCCGCCGTACGGCGGGCCGAATCTGCGACCCGGGCGACGAGGTCGGCGCCGTCTCCGGCGGGGGTGTGTCCGGACAGTGCGGTCCGGTGGGCGGCTTCCCGGCCGAGGAGTGCGGCCAGGGTGACGGCGTCGACGGGCGGGGCGTCGGCCGGGCCCGCGGCGAGGGCGGGCGGGCCGAAGCGGTGCCAGCCGGTGGCGGACCAGTAGTGCAGGGGCACGCGCAGGACGGTGCCGCTCGCGCTGAGGGGCAGGTGCAGCACCTCGCCCTCCGGGCGGGGGATGTCGTGCTCGCGGACCCAGCAGCGGAGCAGGTTCTCGACGGTCGCGGCGTCCGCGGCGACGCGGGGGTCGGGGTGCTCCAGCGGGTCGGAAACCGTCCTGGTGTACGGGTCGGGGCTGTCGGCCTGGCCCGGCAGCACGACCACCACGGGCGGCCCGGCCTGCTCGCGGGCCCGGTCGGCGGCGGGTGCCTCGGTGCCGGTGGGTGCGTTCATGCGGTGTGCGGCGCACGCGCCCCGGTGTCACGCCGGGGTCGTGGTGCCTGCCTCCTTCGGCGTGGTCGGGGTGGGGGCGCGGCGGTGGGTCCTGGCGACCGCGGCGACGGCGTCCGACAGCCGGTCGAGGACCGCGCGCGTCTGCTCGTCGGTGATCGTGAGGGGCGGCAGGAGGCGTACGACGGAGGAGTGCCTGCCGCCCAGTTCGACGATGAGCCCCCGGTGCAGGCACTCCCGCCGTACGGCGGTGGCGGCGCCGGGCGCGCACTCGATGCCGATCATGAGCCCGAGCCCGCGTACCTCGCCGAGGCACGCGTGGTCCCGGGCGAGCTCCCGGAGCTCTCGGAGCATGTGCGCGCCGAGCGTCGCCGAGCGTGCGGCGAGGCCGTTCTCCCGTACGTGGCGCAGTGTCGCCGCGCCTGCCGCCATGGCCAGTTGGTTGCCCTGGAACGCGTCGGCGCGGGAGTCCGGCCGCCGGGCGTCGAGTTCGGCGCGGTGGACGACGGCGGCGAGCGGGAGGCCGCCGCCGATCGCGTGGGACAGCACCATCACGTCGGGCACGATCCCGCTGTGCTCGACCGCCCAGAAGGCCCCGGTGCGGCCGACGCCGGTCGTCGTCTCGTCCGCGACGAGAGGGATCGAGCGGGCGGCGGTGAGCGTGCGCGCCCTGCGCAGCAGACCGCCCGGCACCGGGAGCACGGAGCCGTCCCCCGCGACGGGCTCGGCGATCACGCCGCCCGGTGGGCACGCCCCGCTCGCGAGGGCGGCGAGGAAGGCGGCCGGAGCGAGCAGTTCCGTACGGCCCGTCGCGTCCCGTACGAGTTCCCGGACGGCGCGTGTGACATCGCTGCCGACGGGGCCGCAGAAACGGATCCGCGCCGTGTCGGCCAGCCCGCGCGGCAGGGTGGCGAACAACTCGCCGGTGAAAGCGTCCCGCACCGGGGTGGCGTGGTCCTGGGCGTTCAGCGGGGCGCCCGAGTCAAGCACCGCGCGGATGGCTTCGAGCACGACCGGGTGATTGTGTCCGAGCGCCGATGTGCCCGCTCCCGAGAGGCAGTCGAGGTAGCGGCGGCCGTCGGCTCCCTCGATCGTCAGGCCGCGGGCGCGCACCGGCACGACCGGCAACGAGCAGGCGTACGTACGGTCCGCCGGTTTCCGCGCCGACTGCCGTGGGAAAACGCCGTCGTGAGCCCCCCGCGACGACGTCTTCAGCGGCAGCTGCGTCAAGGTCACGGCTCTGGGACCTCCTGGTGCCGGACTCCGGTCGGTTCTCCCCCGTACGTACCAACGACGGGGCGGGCGGCGGAACACGGCCCGCCGTCAAGAACCTTCGTCAACGGAACCGGGGACCCGCCCTCACCCGTCTCCCACCGCACCGGCATAGTGGGGTCCTGCCACCCCACTGGGGCGGTACATGACAAATTCATAAAGGTGCGCGCACCGCGCGGGCACCGCTGCGTCAAGAGATCGATTCAGGGGGAACCCACTCCATGCCATCCATCCGCCGGCCCGCGCTGGCTGCGGCCGCTCTGACCGCCGCGCTGGCCCTGACAGCCACCGCGTGCGGCCCTTCCGAGGACAAGGCCGCGGGCGGCGACAAGCCCAGCGCCTCCGCGCCCCAGACGGGTGATGACGGCCTCCAGCTGCCCAAGAACCTCCCTTCGTCCCTCAAGGACCTGGACAAGTGGAAGAACGGCGCCTGGAAGAACTGGGACAAGGAGCAGTGGCTCCGTGAGGCACGTGACTTCATCAACCCCATCATCAAGGGCCACTGGAAGCCCGACACGATGAAGGACGCCCGCTCCAGCGACAAGACGCTGTCGAGCAAGGGTGCTCCGGGCTCCGCTCCGGGCGCCTCCGGCGACCAGGGCGTCACCGACCCCGAGCCGCGTCCGGTCACGGCCAAGTCCGTCGATCTGCCGTACCACAACAACGCCGCCCCGGTCGGCAAGGTGTTCTTCGACAGCCCCGAGGGCCACATGGTCTGCTCGGCGACGGTCGTCAAGGACCCGGCACACCCGGGCAAGTCCAATATGGTGTGGACGGCGGGCCACTGCGTGCACTCGGGCAAGAGCGGCGGCTGGTACCGCAACATCGCCTTCGTGCCGTCCTACAACGACAAGGGCCTGCCGAGCTCCCAGCTCAACAGCGCGCCGGTGCAGGACGTCGCCCCGTACGGCGTGTGGTGGGCGGACTGGGCGCAGACGTCCTCGCAGTGGATCACGCAGGGCGCCGAGACGGGTGGCGCCGGCGCTCCCTACGACTTCTCCGTGCTGCACGTGAAGCCCGAGGCCGGTTCCGGCAAGTCGCTGGAGGAGACCGTCGGCAACGCCCTCACCGTGGACTTCAACGCCCCGCAGGTGAAGTCCATCCAGTCGATGGGCGCTTGGGGCTACCCGGCCGCACCGCCCTTCGACGGCCAGAAGATGTACGACTGCGTCGACAGGCCGGGCCGGCTGACCATCGACCCGTCGCAGCCGACCATGTACCGCATCGGCTGCACCATGACCGGCGGCTCGTCCGGCGGCGGCTGGTTCGCCCAGCGCGACGGCAAGGTGGTGCTGGTCTCCAACACCTCCATCGGCCCGGCCAACAGCACCTGGCTGGCGGGTCCGCACCTCGGCCCGGAGGCCAAGGGCGTCTACGACGGCATCAGCCAGAAGTTCGCCAACCAGTAGGCGACGACGGCAAGCCGAAGGCCCGTCCCCGTGGTGATACGGGGACGGGCCTTCGTCGTGTCCGCGTGGCGCGGCCGCCGGTGTCAGCCTCGGACGGCCGGAGCGTACCGCTGAAGATCCGCGGCGAGCTCCTCGTGGACCCGCGCCTTGATGAGCGTGCCCTCCGGGGTGTGCTCCTCGGAGATCACCTCACCGTCGGCGTGCGTCCGCGCGACCAGGGAGCCCTGCGTGTACGGCACCAGGGCCTCGATCTCGACGGCGGGCCGGGGCAGCTCGGTGTCGATCAGCTCCAGCAGCTCCGCGATGCCCTCGCCGGTCCGCGCGGAGACGGCCAGGGAGTGCTTCTCGATGCGCAGCAGACGCTGCAGCACGAGCGGGTCCGCGGCGTCCGCCTTGTTGATCACGACGATCTCCGGCACGTCGACGGCGCCGACCTCGCGGATCACCTCGCGCACGGCGGCCAGCTGCTCCTCCGGCGCCGGGTGCGAGCCGTCCACCACGTGGAGGATCAGATCGGAGTCCCCGACCTCCTCCATGGTGGAGCGGAACGCCTCGACGAGGTGGTGCGGCAGGTGCCGTACGAACCCGACGGTGTCGGCGAGGGTGTAGAGCCGCCCACTGGGCGTCTCGGCACGGCGGACGGTCGGGTCGAGGGTGGCGAACAGGGAGTTCTCCACCAGCACACCCGCTCCGGTGAGCCGGTTGAGCAACGAGGACTTGCCCGCGTTGGTGTAGCCCGCGATGGCGACCGAGGGAACCTTGTTGCGCCTGCGCTCCTGGCGCTTGACGTCGCGACCGGTCTTCATCTCCGCGATCTCCCGGCGCATCTTCGCCATCTTCTCGCGGATCCGCCGACGGTCCGTCTCGATCTTGGTCTCACCGGGGCCGCGGGTGGCCATGCCGCCGCCGGAGGAACCGGAGCCACCGCCACCCATCTGCCGGGACAGCGACTGACCCCAGCCGCGCAGGCGCGGCAGCATGTACTGCATCTGGGCCAGCGAGACCTGGGCCTTGCCCTCTCGGGACTTGGCGTGCTGCGCGAAGATGTCGAGGATCAGGGCGGTCCGGTCGACCACCTTGACCTTGACGACGTCCTCGAGGTGGATGAGCTGGCCGGGGCTGAGCTCACCGTCGCAGACCACGGTGTCGGCGCCGGTCTCCAGGACGATGTCCCGCAGCTCCTGCGCCTTGCCGGAGCCGATGTACGTGGCCGGGTCCGGCTTGTCGCGACGCTGGACCACACCGTCGAGGACGAGGGCACCCGCCGTCTCGGCGAGCGCGGCCAGCTCCGCGAGGGAGTTCTCCGCGTCCTGCACGGTGCCCGACGTCCAGACACCGACCAGGACCACGCGCTCCAGGCGCAGCTGTCGGTACTCGACCTCGGTGACGTCCTGGAGCTCGGTGGAGAGGCCCACCACACGGCGCAGCGCCGCGCGCTCGGAGCGGTCGTACTGCTCGCCGTCGCGCTCCCCGTCGATCTCGTGGCTCCAGGCGACGTCCTCTTCCATCAGGGCGTCGGCCCGAAGGCTGTCCGGGAGGCTCTGCCGGTCCTGGGGAAGGGAAGAAGAGGAGGTCATTTGATCCTTACGTCGTTGGGAAGTGGCGGCCCCCGTCGAGGGACCACACCGTCGACAACGTGCGGTGACCCCCGGAGATTCCCGGGGCGGGCCCCCGCGCCGACCCGTCGATGGTCCCATGCCGCCGTGTGGGCGTCACGCGGGTTTCTTGGTGGGCTTCCAGTCGGGGTGGCCGGGCATCGGCGGGGTGGTGGGGTCGTACAGCCAGGCGTGCAGGAACCGCGACAGGTCCTGGTGGGAGACCCGGGAGGCGAGGGCGACGAAGTCGGCCGTGCTGGCCGTGGAGTCGCGGTGGCGGGCGACCCACTGGCGCTCCAGGTTCTCGAAGGCGGGTGTCCCGATCTTCTCGCGCAGCGCGTAGAGGACCACGGCGCTGCCGTCGTAGACGACCGGCCGGAAGATGCTGATCTTCTTCCCCGGCGCGGGGCCCCTGGGGGCGGCGGGCGGGCCGCCGTCGACGCGCATCGCGTCGGAGTACTCGTACGCCATGCGCATCCGGTCGGCGAACTTCCGGCCGCCCTTCTCCTCCGCGTAGAGCGCTTCGTACCAGGTGGCGTGTCCTTCGTTCAGCCAGAGGTCGGACCACACCCGGGGGCTGACGCTGTCGCCGAACCACTGGTGGGCGAGCTCATGGACCATGATTGATTCGAGGTACCAGTCGGGGATGTCGGTCCGGGTGAACAGGGAGCGCTCGAAGAGGGAGAGCGTCTGCGTCTCCAGCTCGAAGCCCGTCGACGCGTCGGCCATGAGCACCCCGTAGGTCTCGAACGGGAACGTGCCGACGCGCTTCTCCATCCAGGCGATCTGGTCGGGGGTCCTGGCCGTCCACTTCTCCAGCCGCTGCTGCTCCGCGACGGGTACGACATCGCGCACGGGCAGCCCGCGCGGTCCGTTGCGGTGGGGGGTGACGGAGCGGCCGATGGAGATCTGGGCGAGCTCGGTGGCCATGGGATGCATGGTCCGGTACGTCCACGTGGTGTCCGCACCCCTGGCGACACGTCCCACGGGCAGCCCGTTGGCGACCACGGTCAGCTCCTTGGGGGCCGTCACGTGGAAGGTGAACAGTGCCTTGCTGGAGGGGTGGTCGCTGCTGGGGAAGATGCGGTGGGCGGCATCGGCCTGGTTGGCCATGACCAGGCCGTCGCTCGTGGTGACCCAGCCGCCGTCGGTCGCGCCGCGGGGGTCGCTGGTGTGGTGCACCGTGACGGTGAACCGCCCGTGGTTCGGCAGGCCCGTCGCCGGGGTGATGACGAGGTCCTCCTGGACGGGGGTGAATCGGGCGGGCACCCCGTTGACCTCGATCGAGCGGACCGTGCCGTGGGTGAAGTCCAGGTTGAAGTGGTCCAGCCAGTCGGTGGCCTCGGCCCTGATGGTGGTGACGGCGTCGAGCGGCTTGTCGTTGCCGTGGTAGTCGAGGGCGATGTCGTAGGCGAGCACGTCGAAGCCCGGGTTGCCCAGATACGGGAAGAGCCGGTCACCGACCCCCTCGGCGGTGGGAGTGGGCGGGGCGGCGGCACCCACGAGGAGGGTGGTGGCGGCCGTGTAGAAGGCGGCCCGGCGGCTGAGGGGCCACTGACGGAACGGGAAGCGCGTCCTGCGGGAGTGCGGCATGCGTCCACCGCTATCAGCGCGGCGGCCAAGGCTGTCGGCGGCACGACGCCGCCCCACCCGTATGAGCGCTTCGGCAGACTGTACGAGCGTCACATCAGTGGACGTTCTCGGGCACCCGCTGTGGGCCGTTCCGGTGCGGCCGGGGCCGCGTTCCCGTCAGAGCGGTGCTCCGGCGAAGGACCGTCCCGCCCGCTCGACGTCGTAGACCCCCGGTACGCGCCGCATGGCCCGGATGAGCTCCGGCAGTTGGGCGGCGTCGGCCAGCTGAAGCGTGTAGGTGTGCCGCACGCGCTGCTCGTGCGGCGGCTCGACGGCGGCGGAGATGACCGCCGCTCCCTCCCGTGCGATGGCCTCCGTCAGATCGGCCAGGAGATGCGGCCTGCTGAACGATTCGGCGAGGAGAGTGACCCGGTAGTCGAAGGCGCCCGCGCCATCGGGGCTGCTCCAGCGCACCTCCACCGGCTCACGCCCCGAGGTGACCATCCGTCCCACCGCCGGACAGTGCGCGCGGTGCACGGTCACCGCACCGCCCCGTACGGCGAAGCCGGTGACCTCGTCCGGCGGCACGGGCGTACAGCACCCGGCGAGCCGCACGCTCGTGGCCGCCAGGTCGGTGCCGTCGGCGGTCACCACGACCGGCCAGCGGGCGGCCGGGGCGGTGGAACGGGGCGGCGGACAGGGGCGGTCCGGCATCAGGGGCGCGGGCGCGGCGACGGGGTCCGCCGCGGGGTGGGTGGCGAGCCAGCGCTCGATGGCGATGCGCGCGGCGGGCGTCCGGGCGTGCTCCAGCCAGTCGGGGGACGGACCGGAGGCGGTGTCGCGCGACATCAGCAGCTGGAGGGTGTCCCCGTCGCGCAGGATCGTGCTGAGTGTCGCCAGCCGGCCGTTGACCCGTGCCCCGATGCAGCTGTGCGCGCCGTCCCCGTGCTGCGCGTACGCGGCATCGACACAGCTCGATCCCGCAGGAAGGCCGATCGTGCCCCCGTCGGCGCGGAAGACGGTGATTTCACGGTCCTGCGCGAGGTCGTCGCGGAGGGAGGTCCAGAAGGTGTCGGGGTCGGGCGTGGCCTGCTGCCACTCCAGGAGCCTGGACAGCCAGCCGGGCCGGGTGGGGTCGACCCGCTCCCCGTCGGCCGCGTCGGGCGTCTCCGGGGCCGCGTACGGGTTCCCCAGGGCGACCACGCCGGCCTCGGCGACGTGGTGCATCTGGTGGGTGCGGATGAGGACCTGCGCCGCCTCCCCGCCGGGCCCCGCCACCGCGGTGTGCAGCGACTGGTAGAGGTTGAACTTCGGCACCGCGATGAAGTCCTTGAACTCCGAGACGAACGGCGTGAAGCACGTATGGAGCTCGCCGAGTACCGCGTAGCAGTCCGCGTCCTCCGCGACGAGGACGAGGAGTCTCCCGAGATCCGAACCGGTGACCCTGCCGTGCTTGATCCGCACCCGGTGGACGGACACGAAGTGCCGGGCGCGGACCAGGACTTCGGCGGCGATGCCCGCCTCGCGCAGCACGGCCCGCACCCGATCGGCCGTCGCCACCAGCGGATCGGGGCGGTCCGCGTGGGCGAGGACGAGGTCGCGGGTGCGGGCGTACTCCTCGGGGTGGAGGATCGCGAAGACCAGGTCCTCCAGCTCGGTCTTGAGCGCCTGGACCCCCAGCCGCTCCGCGAGCGGGATCAGCACGTCGCGGGTGACCTTGGCGATCCGGGCCTGCTTCTCGGGGCGCATCACGCCGAGCGTGCGCATGTTGTGCAGCCGGTCGGCGAGCTTGATGGACATCACGCGGACGTCGTTGCCGGTGGCCACCAGCATCTTGCGGAACGTCTCGGGCTCGGCGGCGGCGCCGTAGTCGACCTTCTCCAGCTTGGTGACGCCGTCGACGAGGAAGCGGACCTCCTCGCCGAACTGTCCGCACACCTGATCCAGCGTCACCTCGGTGTCCTCGACCGTGTCGTGGAGGAGGGACGCGGTCAAGGTGGTGGTCTCGGCGCCCAGTTCGGCGAGGATCAGGGTCACGGCGAGCGGGTGGGTGATGTACGGCTCGCCGCTCTTGCGCGTCTGACCGCGGTGCGAGGACTCGGCGAGGAGATAGGCCCGGCACAGGATGTCGAGGTCCGCGCCGGGGTGGTGGGCGCGGTGGACCTTGGCGACGTGGTCGATGGCGTCCGGGAGGCGGCGGGATCCGGAGCCGCTGAGCGCCGCGCGCCCCAGCCGCCTCAGATCGATGCGGGCGAGGCCGCGCCTGCGGCCAAGACCACCTTCGTTGGCGGTCTCTGCGCTCATGGGCACCTCCGGCAGCGTCCACCGGTGGCCGGCCATCGCCTCCTGACCCCGGTGCTTGATGTTACCGAGCCCATCACGCGCCGCTCACCCGCTCTCGCCCAGAGTGAAACGGATCACCCATTCGAGCGAGCCACGCAGCCAGGAGTTCGGCGGCGGCGCGGAGTCGCGGTAGGGGGTGCGGTCAGCCGAGCGCCGAGGTCAGCCAGGCCGCGTCGAACACGCCTTCCGCGACGATCACCGCGGGGCCGGTCATCTCGATCGAGCCGTCCGGGGCCTCGCCGATCACCAGTCGGCCGCCGGGGAGGTCCACGGTGTAGCTGACCGGGACTCCGGTGACCGCCGGGTCGACGCCGTCCCTGCGGGCCGTCGCGACCATCACCGCGCACGCGCCCGTACCGCAGGAGCGGGTCTCGCCGGAGCCGCGTTCGTGCACCCTCATGACGACGTGGCGCGGGCCCCGGTCGACGACGAACTCGACGTTGGTGCCGTCGGGGTACGCGGCGGCGGGCGCGACCACGGGCGCGGTGAACAGGTTCCCGGCGTCCGCGAGGTCGTCGGTGAACAGGACGGCGTGCGGATTGCCCATGTTGACGTTGCGGGCGGGCCAGCTGCGGTCGCCGACCGTGACGGTCACGTCCCCTTCGGGCAGCGCGGCCTTGCCCATGGAGACGGTGATGTCGCCGCCCGCGCTCTCCTTGGCGATGTGGACGTGGCGGATCCCGGCGCGGGTCGCCACCGCGAGGTCGCCCTCCGCGGCCAGGCCGGCGTGCCGGAGGTAGCGGGCGAAGACGCGGACGCCGTTGCCGCACATCTCGGCGATGCTGCCGTCGCTGTTGCGGTAGTCCATGAACCACTCGGCCTCGTCGGCCATGGCACGCGCCTCGGGGTGGGCGGCGGACCGCACGACCCGCAGGACGCCGTCCCCGCCGATGCCCGCGCGGCGGTCGCACAGCAGGGCGACCGCGGCCGGGGACAGCTCGAGCCGCCCGTCGTGGTCGGGGACGATCACGAAGTCGTTCTCGGTGCCGTGGCCCTTGAGGAAGGCGATCTGTGCTGTGCTCACGATTCGATGGTACGGGGACCCCCTGCGGAGGCTCCTCCCGGACCGGATCTAGCGCAGGCGGGCCACGCGCCAGACGGCCAGCACGACCGCCACCGCGACGACGGCCACGTACAGGGCGACGAACCGCCAGTCCGGCCGGCTGCCGGAGCCGCGCGGGGGCAGGCCCGGCCAGGTGTAGCCGACGCGGCGGGCCGCCATCACGGCCCAGCCGGCGGCGCAGCAGCTGATGAGCAGGCCGAGCATGGCCACGACCGGCCCGCCGTCGCCGAACTCGAAGGCGAGGGGGAAGGCGAACATCAGCGAACCGGTGGCGGCGAGCACGACGATGGGCGCGAGCTGCCAGGCCCGCAGCCTGCGCTGGGGGCGCAGCTCCCGGAACGACGCGGACACGGCGGTGCCGGACACCGCCCCGTCGGTCTCCTCGGTGTCCTCGGGACCGTCCGGAGTCAGCACTTCCGGTTCGCCCTGTGGCTGCTGCTGCGGTCTGTCACGAGGGCCGGCCTCCATCGCCACGCGCCCTCCCCACTCGGACTTCACCGCTCGATCGACCGCTTGATGATGGCACGCCCGGCCAGGCCCGAAGGCCGCGCATAGCGTCCCGATGCCATCACGTGATCAGGCTGTGACCGCCCGTTCGACCAACGTCAGCGCTTGCCCGCGGAGTTCTGCCCTCCGGTCCGCGGCGCCGCTCAGCCAGTGGACCCGGCCGTCCCGGCGGAACCACGAGTCCTGACGCCGCGCGAAGCGCTTCGTGGCCCGTACGGTCTCGGTGCGCGCCTCCTCCTCGGTGCACTCCCCGGCGAGGAAGGCGAGCACCTGCTGGTAGCCGAGCGCACGCGAGGCGGTGCGCCCCTCGCGCAGGCCCTCGCGCTCCAGCGCGCGCACCTCGTCGACGAGCCCGGCCTCCCACATGCGGTCGACACGGACGGTGATCCGCTCGTCCAGTTCCGGCCGTTCGACGTCGACACCGATCTGCAGCGCGTCGTACACGGGCTCTTCACCGGGCAGGTTGGCGGTGAACGGCTTGCCGGTGATCTCGATGACCTCCAGGGCGCGCACGATGCGGCGGCCGTTGCCGGGCAGGATCGCGCCGGCCGCCGCCGGGTCGGCGGCGGCGAGCCGCGCGTGCAGCGTGCCGGGTCCGCACTCCGCCAGTTCGGCCTCCAGGCGGGCGCGTACGGCCGGGTCGGTGCCGGGGAAGTCGAGGGCGTCGATCGTGCCCTTGATGTAGAGCCCGGAGCCGCCCACGAGCACCGGGGTGCGGCCTTCGGCGAGCAGCCGGTCGATCTCGGCGCGGGCCAGCCGCTGGTACTCGGCGACGCTGGCGGCCTCGGTGACGTCCCAGATGTCGAGCAGGTGGTGCGGTACGCCCTGCCGCTCCTTCGGCGTCAGTTTGGCGGTGCCGATGTCCATGCCCCGGTACAGCTGCATGGAGTCGGCGTTGACCACCTCACCGCCCAAGTGCTGGGCGAGGGCGACGCCGAGATCGGACTTGCCTGCCGCCGTGGGGCCGACGACGGCGATGACCCGCGGGGCGGGACGTACGTTTTTCACCGGGTTTTTCACCGCATCAGTCTCGCAAACCTTTGGCGCGCCCCTCGAACGAGCGACGTGACGCGGCGCTGTCGGTTTCGTTGCCTGTTGCGAGGTTCCGAGAGCCGGTTCACGGGCCGGTGTCCGGAAGCGGCGCAATGGAACGCTCCGGACGACGCGGGATTTCGCTCACACCAGTAAGGTAATGGAGTAGATATGGGCGTGTTTTCAAGGTTCCGCCGCAAGAAGGCCGAGGCGTCAACCGAAGAGGCGGCAACAGCCACTCTGACGGTGGAACCGGCCGACGAGGCGGGGACCACCGAGACCGCCGAGGCCGAGCCGGAGAAGTCCGGCGAGGCCAAGGCGGAGGCCGCACCGGCCGAGGGAGTCGAGATTCCCAAGCAGCAGTCCGCGGAGAAGGCCGCGGACAGCGAGGCCGGTGAGGGCGCCCGTAAGTAGCTTCCGACCAGGAAAGACGAGGGAAGGCGCCATGGGCCTGTTGGACGATCTGAAGGCCAAGCTCGCACCGGCGAAGGACAAGATCGGCGCCCTCGCGCAGCAGCACGGGGACAAGATCGAGCAGGGGCTGGAGAAGGCCGCCAAGGTGGTCGACGAGAAGACCAAGGGCAAGTACAGCAGCCAGATCGAGACGGGCACCGGCAAGGCCAAGGAAGCCATCGACCGCCTTGCCGAGAAGGACGGCAAGGGCGGCGACCAGGGCCCTTCGGCCTCCTGACACCTCGTCGGCGACGGGCCGCGGAGCATTGGCTCCGCGGCCCGTCGCCGTCTTCACGTGGCCGCGGCTCCGTGCGCCGCTCTCCCGGACGTTCTCACGCCCGGACGCCCAGGGGTCGGGGACGGCGGCCGCAGGCCGTCAGAATCCATCCTGAGGCTCTTCGGGGCCGGTCATGCCCGTTAGGACCAGGTCGCGACGAAGTACCCCACGCCGTAGGGCGCCTCGTCGTGGAGCAGCGCGCCCTTCAGCCCGGCGTCCTCCGCCGCGCCCGCGAGCATCTGCCAGGGTGCGCGGCCCGCGGCCTGCAGCTCCCGGGCCAGCAGTCCGTCGAGCGCGGCCAGTGCGTCGGTGTCCGCGGCTCCCAGCGCCCGCGCCGCCTCGGCGTCGAAGCCCTCGGCCCTGTCGTCGAGGTAGCCGGGCGCCTTGACGGTCCGGCAGGCGCTGCCGTCGCCCATGACGAGAAGTGCGACCCTGTCGCCTCGGGTGGCCAGTTCACGGCCGGTGTCGAGGCAGCGCGCGGTGTCCAGCTGGGCGTCGACGCCCAGCCCCTCGACGGGCGCGGCGGCCCATCCCGTACGTCCCAGCAGCCAGGCGGCCACGGCAAGGGACTGCGGCAGTTCCCGCTCCCCGGCGGGCTCGCCGTCGCCGAGCCGTACGTCGACGGCCACTCCGAGGTCCCGGAACGATCCGGCCGTGCCCTGGAGGTGGGTTCCCTGCCCGGCCGGTCCGGCCGGCCCGAGGACCACGAGCCGGTCGGGCCGCGCGGCGGCCAGCACCGCGACGGCATCGAGACAGGCCGCCCGCAGTCCGTCGAGCTCGGGCGCGGCCCCGGAGGCGACCTCGGGGACCAGCAGGGGCGGACAGGGGCACACGGCAGCGGCGACGAGCATGAGCCGCACCCTAACAAGCCCCCCGTGGCGTCAGGGGAGGTCGTCGCGGCCCAGCCAGGACGGCGTGACCGGAACGCCGTCGGCGTCGTACCGCGGGGCGGCCGGCACGGCGTCCCGCGGTACGGGGTCCGCGGGCTTCGCTGCCTCAGCCGGGGGCGCGGCGCTGTCGTGCAGCAGCTCCCCCACGGTGAAGCGGGTGAGACGGCCGTCCCAGGCCCCGTCCACGATCAGGTCGAACCCGTCCGTGGTGCGGAACAGCCGCAGGCGCCGCTGATTCAGCGGGTGCTGGGGCGTGAAGCGCCGGGCGCGCGCCTCCGGCTCCCGCAACGCGTCGTCGCGGGAGCCCTCCACGTGCGCCATGTCCGTGCCCGAGGTGTGTTTGCGATCCCCGGTGCCCACGGTCGTCTCGACGATCAGCCCCCAGGTCGCCATGCCGCCCCCTCCGGTCCGGCCGTCAGTCGCAGCCGCAGCCCGCGGCCGCCGGGGCCGGAGTCGGGGCGGGGGCCCCGATCGCCGGGATGCCCAGCATCACGCCGGCCGGCTTCTCGGCGGGCGCCGCGTTGCGCTTCTCCCAGGCGTCGCCGGCCCGGGTCCGGCGCACCGCGAGGGCCGGACCCTCGGCGAGCAGGTGGTGCGGGGCAGCGTAGGTGATCTCGACGGTCACCACATCGCCGGGCCGGACCGGCTCGTCCGGCCTGGTGAAGTGCACCAGGCGGTTGTCGGGGGCACGGCCGGAGAGGCGGCGGGTCGCGTCGTCCTTGCGGCCCTCGCCCTCGGCCACCAGGACCTCCAGCGTCCGGCCGACCTGCTTCTTGTTCTCGTCCCAGGAAATCTCCTCCTGGAGGGCGACCAGGCGCTCGTAGCGCGCCTGCACGACCTCCTTGGGGATCTGTCCCTCCATCTCGGCGGCCGGGGTGCCGGGGCGCTTGGAGTACTGGAACGTGAAGGCGTTCGCGAAGCGGGCCTCGCGCACGGTGTGCATGGTCTGCTCGAAGTCCTCCTCGGTCTCGCCGGGGAAGCCCACGATGATGTCGGTGGAGATGGCGGCGTCCGGCATGGCGGCGCGCACCTTCTCGATGATCCCGAGGAAGCGCTCCTGGCGGTACGAGCGGCGCATCGCCTTGAGGACGGTGTCCGAGCCGGACTGGAGCGGCATGTGCAGCTGCGGCATCACGTTCGGCGTCTCCGCCATGGCGGCGATCACGTCGTCGGTGAAGTCACGGGGGTGCGGGGAGGTGAAGCGGACGCGCTCCAGGCCCTCGATCTTCCCGCAGGCGCGCAGCAGCTTGGAGAACGCCTCGCGGTCGCCCATGTCGGAGCCGTAGGCGTTGACGTTCTGCCCGAGGAGGGTGATCTCGGAGACGCCCTCGGCGACGAGCGCCTCCACCTCGGCGAGGATGTCGCCGGGGCGGCGGTCCTTCTCCTTGCCGCGCAGCGCCGGGACGATGCAGAAAGTGCAGGTGTTGTTGCAGCCGACGGAGATGGAGACCCAGGCCGCGTAGGCGCTCTCGCGCCGCGTCGGCAGCGTCGAGGGGAACGCCTCCAGCGACTCGGCGATCTCGACCTGTGCCTCTTCCTGGATGCGGGCGCGCTCCAGCAGCACCGGGAGTTTGCCGATGTTGTGCGTGCCGAAGACGACGTCGACCCAGGGCGCCCGCTTGACGATCGTGTCGCGGTCCTTCTGGGCGAGGCAGCCGCCGACGGCGATCTGCATGCCCGGCCGCTTCGTCTTCATCGGGGCCAGCCGCCCGAGGTTGCCGTACAGCTTGTTGTCGGCGTTCTCCCGCACGGCGCAGGTGTTGAAGACGACGACGTCCGCGTCGCCCTCCGGGTTGCCCTCGGGGGCGCGCACGTAGCCCGCGTCCTCCAGCAGACCGGAGAGCCGCTCGGAATCGTGGACGTTCATCTGGCACCCGTAGGTGCGCACCTCGTACGTTCCCTTAACGTCCACTACCTGACTCCGGTCGCTGCTGCTGGTCATCCCTCAAGAGTAAGGGCGCACCGGGAGAGCTCCCGCACCGTCCCCGGCTGCCGCTCCGGGACGCGGTGCGGGCCTCCCCGTGCCGATGCCGGTCCCCCGTCTTCGTCCGCTCCTCTGCCGCGACCCGGCCGGGCCTGGCAGGATCCGCCCATGACCCCCCGGCTCCCGCGCCCCGGCCGCCGCCGTGCCGTACAAGCGGGCGTGGCGGCCGCCGCCGTGCTCGCCCTGCTGGCGTGGTGGCTGGTGTCCCTGCACGGCCCGACGTCGCCGAGCGGACGGATGTCGTTCGCGACCGGAGTGCCGACGGGTGTGTACGCGAAGTACGGCGATCTCCTGAAGGAGGATCTCGGGCGGGACATGCCTTCCCTGGAGGTGCGGCTCAGGCGCAGCCAGGGGTCGCTGGACAACCTCAAACAGCTCACGTCGGGCGAGGCCGACTTCACCCTGGCCACGGCCGATGCCGTCGCCACCTACCGCGACCGGAGGGAGCCCGGTTCGGCGGGGCTGCGGGCCTGTGCGCGTCTCTACGACGACTACATCCAGCTGGTGGTCGAAAAGGACTCACGGGTGCGGTCGGCGCGCGACCTGAAGGGGATGCGGGTCGGGGTCGGCACGGACGAGTCCGGCGTGCAGCTGATCACCAGGCGGCTGCTGAAGGCCGCCGGGCTGGACTTCGACAAGGACATCCGGCCCGTCCGCGTCGGGATCGACCGGATGCCCGCGCTGCTGGAGCAGGGCAGGATCGACGCGTTCTTCTGGTCGGGCGGGCTGCCCACCAACGCCGTGACGAGCCTGGGCCGCCGGTTGTCGATCAGGCTCGTGCAGCTGGGCGACCTCATAGGGCCACTGCACGCGCTCGGTCCGGAGACGCGCTACTACAGGGCGGCCGTGATGCCGGTGGACGCCTATCCGGAGCTGCACACCGGCCAGGCGGTACAGACGATCGCGGTCGCGAATCTCCTGATCACCATGGATCACGCGGACCCCGAGCTGGCGGAGAGCGTCACGCGCTCGGTGATGAACAGCCGCGACCGCATAGGGCAGAAGGTTCACGCCGCGCAGAAAGTGGACCTCCGTACGGCCATTTTCACCGACCCGCTGGATCTCCACACGGGCGCACGGCGCTACTACCTGTCGGTGAAGCCGTAGCGGCACGCACCGTTCGCCATGGCGAAGAGCTACCGGGCGGGGTCCGGTCGGCCGCTCAGCTTCCGCGTGGGGCCGCCGCGGGGTCGGCCCCACGGTCGCGCGGCACCCGGATCACCGCCCGCAGGCCGTTCGGGGTGTTCTGGGCGTACGAGAGCGTGGCGCCGCCCGCCGCGAGGAGGGCGCGGGAGATGGACAGCCCGAGGCCGGAGCCGGCGACGTTCTGGTGACGGCTGCTGCGCCAGAAGCGGTCACCGATTCGGGTGAGTTCCTCCTCGGTCAGGCCGGGGCCCCGGTCGGCGACGGTGATGCCCACCGTGTCGCCGTCGACCGAGACGCTGACGCGCACGTCGGCGCCTCCGGGGGTGAACTTGAGGGCGTTGTCCACCACGGCGTCGAGCGCGCTGGAGAGCGCCACCGGATCCGCCCAGCCGGTCGTGGCGGCCGGCCCGCTGTAGGTGAGGGCGACCCGCTCCCGGTCAGCCATCGGGGACCAGGCGCCCACCCGGTCGGTGACGATCTCGGCGATGTCGGTCAGCTGGAGGTCCGCGGAGGCGTGCTCGGCGAGCGCCAGGTCCAGCAGGTCGTCGAGGACCCTGGCCAGCCGTTTGCCCTCCGCCCGGACCTTGGCGACCTCCCCGTGTCCGTCGGGCAGGTCCAGGGCGAGCAGGTCGATGCGCAGCAGCAGCGCGGCGAGCGGGTTGCGCAGTTGGTGCGAGGCGTCGGCGACGAAGGCGCGCTGCTGTTCCAGGACCTCCTCCACGTGGTCGGCCATCTCGTTGAACGACCGGGCCAGCCGCCGGAGTTCGGGCGGCCCGCTGTCCACGGCGACACGGGAGTTCATCCGGCCCGTGGCTATCCCGTGGGTGGCGGTGTCGAGGGTCCGCACGGGCCTCAGCACCCATCCGGTCAGCCGGAAGGCGGCCGCCACCGCGAGCAGCATGGCCGCGGTCTCCCCCGCCGCGAGGAGCAGCCAGGAGTGCAGGATCCGGGACCGCAGTCGCCCGGTGGGCGAGTCGGTGACGACGACCGCGACGACGTCGCCGTCCCGGATGACGGGTGAGGCGACGGTCAGCCTGCGGTTGTCGAAGGGCCACACCTGTCCGGGGTCGTGGCTGCGCCGCCCGGCCAGGGCCTCCTGGAAGGCCCTCCGGCCCTCGCCCTCCGCGGGGACGGACCAGTGGGCGGGGGCGACGGCCATGGCCCGGCCGTCGCGGTAGAAGATGCCGACCCGGATGTCGTACACGTCCTCGTAGCGGGCGAGTTCGGAACTGAGGGTGGCGAGCCGCTCGTCGCTCCCGGCACCCGGGTCGAACGGCCGGGCGGTGACGTACTGGGCGAGCGAGGCGAAGCGCGCGGTGTCGTCGATCCGGTCGACGACCAGTCGCTGCTGCTGGGCGGCGGCGATGCTCGCGGCGAGCGGGAAGCCCAGGGCGAGCAGCACCCCGGCCAGCAGGAGGATGAGCAGCGGGAGGAGTCGGGTGCGCACGGGCTCGTACGGCCGTCAGGCTGCCGGGACGACGATTTTGTAGCCGACCCCGCGGACCGTCTCGATGAGGGCGGGCATGCCCAGCTTGGAGCGGAGCGAGGCGATGTGCACTTCCAGGGTGCGCCCGGTCCCCTCCCAACTGGTGCGCCACACCTCGCTGATGATCTGTTCCCTGCGGAAGACGACACCGGGCCGCTGGGCGAGCAGCGCCAGCAGGTCGAACTCCTTGCGGGTGAGCGGGACGGGTGTGCCGCCCACGGAGACCTCCCGGTTGGGGAGTTCGACGGTCAGGGCGCCCAGGCGCAGCGCGTGCGGGCCGTCGAAGTCGCGGGTGTCGTCGCCACCGCCGTCGGGCGGGATGCGCCGGGCGACGGCGTGGATGCGGGCGAGGAGTTCACCGGTGTCGTACGGCTTCACCACATAGTCGTCCGCGCCGAGGTTGAGGCCGTGGATCTTCGAGCGGGTGTCGGCGCGGGCGGTGACCATGATGACGGGGATGGCGGTGCGCTTGCGGATCCTGCCGCAGACCTCGAAGCCGTCCTGGTCGGGCAGTCCGAGGTCGAGCAGGACGACGGCGAACGCGGCTCCCGGGTCGGGCAGCAGCGCCCGGAGGGCCTCTTCGCCGCTGCGGGCGTGGGTGACGTCGAACCCGTGCCGGGCCAGCACCGCGGACAGGGCGGCGGCGACGTGGTCGTCGTCCTCCACGAGCAGCAGTCTCAATCCGCGCCCTCCGTCCGGCCGTGGTGTGGCAACACCGCATCCACGCTGATGGACGCCCGCCCCGTCAAGAGGGTTGCGGGGGTGCGGGGGCTTCCGTTACCCACCCGGTACGCCCGCGCTACCCATGTGCGCTCCACGCGCCCCCTTCACGCGGAGTGTCCCTTTGCCGCCGGATCGTTATGCTCAATTTCAGCTCAGATGTAATGACGCTGGTAGTTCCCGCTGATTAGGGTCCTCCCCAACCGAGGAGGATGGAGCGAGGAACGCCGATGAGCGAAATATCGGTGCCTGACGCCGCGGCGGCCGCTGCGGCTCCCCCGGACGCACTTGTCGTCCTGAACAGCGTCAACAAGCACTTCGGCGCCCTGCATGTCCTCCAGGACATCGATCTGACCATCGCGCGCGGCGAAGTCGTCGTCGTCATCGGCCCGTCGGGGTCCGGTAAGTCGACGCTGTGCCGCACGATCAACCGGCTGGAGACGACGGATTCCGGCTCGATCACCATCGACGGCAAGCCGCTGCCGCAGGAGGGCAAGGAGCTGGCGCGCCTGCGTGCCGATGTGGGCATGGTCTTCCAGTCCTTCAACCTCTTCGCCCACAAGACGGTGCTGGAAAATGTGACGCTGGGTCAGATCAAGGTCCGGAAGACGGACCGCAGGACCGCGGAGAAAAAAGCCCGCGATCTGCTCGACCGCGTGGGGGTCGGCGCCCAGACGGACAAGTACCCCGCCCAGCTCTCCGGCGGCCAGCAGCAGCGGGTGGCGATCGCCCGCGCCCTGGCCATGGAGCCGAAGCTGATGCTCTTCGACGAGCCGACGTCGGCGCTCGACCCGGAGATGATCAATGAGGTGCTGGAGGTGATGCAGCAGCTCGCGCGGGACGGCATGACCATGGTCGTCGTCACCCACGAGATGGGCTTCGCCCGCTCGGCCGCCAACCGCGTGGTCTTCATGGCGGACGGCCGGATCGTCGAGGAAGCGCGGCCGGAGCAGTTCTTCAGCAACCCGCGCAGCGACCGGGCGAAGGACTTCCTGTCGAAGATCCTGCACCACTGACCCACCGCCGACCGCTCTCCGGCCGGCCCGTTCACCGGCTGCCCGCCGCCCGTGCCCGCCGTACGCCGCGGCATGGCCGCCTCGGCCATGCCGGCAACACCCGCAGACGCAAAGGATGTTCACCATGAAGCTCCGCAAGACCGCCGCAGCGGCCGTCGTGGTAGTGGCGCTCGCCGCGTCCGCCTGCGGCAAGTCGGGCAGCCCCGACGACAAGAGCGACAAGGCGGGCGACGGCTCGTCGGCGCCGTCGGTACCGGCCTACAAGGTGAACACCGCCGCCGACGTCAAGGGCTCGCCCGTCTTCGAGAAGATCAAGGGCAAGAAGATCACGATCGGCACCAAGGCCGATCAGCCCGGCC